>NZ_VOZV01000038.1:0-25938 GCF_013419565.1 Acinetobacter sp. YH12072
GTTATCTACGTCCGGTCTGCTACCAGAACTATCCGCAAAGTCTGTTGCCTGAAGCATTAAGAGATGAGAATCCACTGAACCTGCTGAGACTCGTCAATGGGGAAATGACTCAAAACAGAATTTAAAAGAGACGACAAGAACAAGAATGCGGGGAGCTTTATTCATCTCAGTGAGTTGCCCGCTTTCAAAAACGATAGATAGCCAAATACATTATCAAATGCTTGGAATAGATGAAGTATGAATTTATCTGTTTAACCCAAATAACAATGATTTCAAAAATAAATTAAGAAACATTTAAGGATGAATGTATGAAAACACTTGTGAAATTTTCATTAGTAATAGGGACCTGTATGTCTTTTTCACCTGAACTATTAGCAAATGAATTATTGGAAGATGGTCAATTTGATTTAATTAATCGTAATTTTTATTTTTATCGCGATTTTAGAAATGGAGCTTTCAATCCTTCCGGTGCGAACACGCAGTTGCCAGAAGAAGATAAAGAGGGCTATCGTAGTGAATGGGCGCATGGTGTCATGGCAAAGTATACGTCTGGTTATACTGATACCGCCTTGCAAATAGGATTTGATACGTATGGCATGGCAGCTATAAAACTATACAGTGATGAAGTTAAGACTGGTACGAATTTAATAGAATTTGATCCTGTAACTGGTAAGACTAAAAGCTTCAATGGAGAAGTTGGAGGTGCCTTAAAAGTCAAATATAAAGACACTGTATTGACCTATGGTAATCAATTTCCCAATGTACCAGTATTAGCGACCAATACATCTCGATTACTCCCATCTGTGAGTACAGGTGTAACTTTACAGAATACATCTATAGATCATTTAGAATTAAATGCCGGTTATTTTTATAGTATGAATCCGGTAGATTCCACAAAGGATTTAAACTTTTTTACTACAGATTATGGCTCAGCTGCTGGTATTAAAGCTGATAGTGTTAGTTTTGCTGGTGGAACCTATAAATTACCAAACACATCCGTAACTGCTTATGCTTCTGAATTAGAAGATGTTTGGAAACAATTCTTTCTAGGTGCAAATTTCCAGCATGCTCTTGAGAATAACCATAAATTTAAAGCAGCCTTTGCCGGATATAGTAATAAAAATACGGGCAAAAAAGTTGCAGGTAATATCGAAGCAAATATTGTGTCTGGTTTAGTGGGATATCAGCTAGATCAACATACTATTTCTCTAGGATATCAACAGGTATTTGGTGATGAACCTTTTGACTGGATAGGATACTCCACAATTGGCGGTAATATTTCAATTTTAAATGCAGCGCAGTTTGCTAGTTTTTCTGAAGCAAATGAAAAATCACTCCAGCTTAAATATGAAACAGATCTGAGCACTTATGGATTGCCCGGCCTAAGCCTAATGGGGCGGTATATTTATGGTTGGGATGTAGACAATAGTAATAGTGACAATACTTTTTATACTCGAAGATTTATTTACGACCCTAGCAAAGACAATAAGCATTGGGAACGTAACATTCAATTAGCTTATAAGGTTGCTTCGGGTTTTGCTAAAGGTATGGATATTAAATTGCGACAAGCTACTCACCGAGCGACTAAAGGCTATCGATATAATGATATTGATGAAGTACGCGTAATTATTGAGTATCCATTGTCATTTTAATTATATGCATGTTGTAAGTTCTAGCAATTAATTAGTGATTCACAATTTGATTAGGCTTTGTTGCATAAATATCTAAGACTATGATTTTTTTAATTCATTTTTGGATTAAAAATCAAACAAATCTTTAAGAATCAGCATCTTGAAGAATGTTTATGCAACAAAGCCTCTTTATTTTATAAGAAAACTTAGCGTTCTTTATTAACCAACACATCATAAATAATATGCGCAAATTGCTTCATCTTCGCAGGATCACTCATCAACTGTGTCATTTGCTCCATATGCGCTGCATTACTGTCTAATACAGCATCATCAAGCGCCGTGTCAAACTCACCCAGCATGGCCTGTTCACGAGTGTTGTTATGAATTTGTTTCATCATTCGTGTGTTCTCAGACATCTTGTCAGCAATGGTCAGAGCATAGTTGATCATGTCTTTCTCTGTCAGATTCTCCGTCACAAACAGATCATTCATACGACTTAAAATCTGCGACAAAAAGTCTTCTTTTCTTGACTCAAGCATTAATGCAGTACGATCTTCAAAGTTAAGATGATGGTATGACAATTTTATATACTCCATAAACCCTTTAAATTAATTAGGTGGTTTATGTCGCACTTCAAGTTTTACTCTGCCCAGTATTGATAGACTGATAAAATAATTAGGCTCTAGACTAGAGCCATAATTAATAGTAATAATAGATAGTTTGTAATATCAAACTATCTATTATTTTTAAAACTGACAGAGGTGGATCAGGAAATTTGAACAACACTTATAAGTGATATTTTGCTCCCCAAATGATGTTATAAACATCAATATATGGAGTATTTTATGGCACGTAGACCAAGAAGAAATCATTCAAATGATTTTAAAGCTAAGGTAGCACTTGCTGCGATTAAAGCAGAAAAAACACTTGCTGAATTGAGTGCTGAATTTGATGTTCATCAAAACCAAATTATCGACTGGAAAAATCAACTGATTTCAGCTTCCTCGCAAGCTTTCGATCAATCAAAAGCTCCAACAGAACCACCCATCGATCTAAAAAAACTACATGCAAAAATCGGTGAGCAGGCATTAGAAATTGATTTTTTAGAAAGTGTGTTGAAGAAACTGGGCCGCTTCAACCACAAAAGTTAATCGATGACTCACTTCAGATTTCAGTATCTAAGCAAGCTAAGCTGCTGAAAGTCTCCCGTGGTTGTTATTACTATCGCCCAAAACCTGTGAGTGCATCAGATCTGAAGCTGATGCGGTGTATGGATGAGTTACATATGCAATACCCTTTTGCAGGTAACCGTATGATGCGTGATTTGTTGAATCGTCAAGGACATCATATAGGACGACGTCATACACGTACTTTAATGAAGAAAATGGGCATTAATGCGTTATATTGCAAACCAAATTTAAGCCAGGCTAATCAAGCTCACCGCAAATATCCATATCTGCTCAAAGGATTGGCTATTCAGCGCAGTAATCAAGTGTGGTCTACGGATATAACGTATATCCCTATGGCAAAAGGCTTTGTTTATTTATGTGCTGTGATTGATTGGCATAGCCGCAAGGTACTTGCGCATAGAGTATCGATTAGTATGGAGGTTACATTTTGCATAGAAACATTAAATGAAGCTATTGAAAAATATGGTCGACCTGAAATATTTAATACAGACCAAGGCAGTCAGTTTACCAGTGATGCATTTATTGATGTATTGAAATCAAATGGCATTCAAATCAGTATGGATGGTAAAGGTCGATGGGTTGATAATGTGATGGTTGAACGATTATGGCGGAGCGTTAAATATGAAGAGGTGTATCTCAAAGCCTACAGCAATGTTTTGGATGCGAAGAAGCAATTAAACGCATATTTTGAATTTTATAATTTGAAACGACCTCATTCGAGTCTGGACAAAATGACTCCAGATGAGTTTTACTATGACCAGCTACCACAACAAAATAAGGTAGCTTAACTAGAGCAGAGTATCACTTATAAATAAGCTTTTAGTTGTTCAAACATGTGGGACCACCTCTATTTATTGAACCGTCAAGGACATCATATAGGACGACGTTATACACGTACTTTAATGAAGAAAATGGGCATTAATGCGTTATATCGTAAACCAAATCTAAGTAAGGCCAATCAAGCTCACCGTAAATATCCATATCTGCTCAAAGGATTGAATATTCAACTGATCGTACTTGACAGTTAGGCCAAATAATTAATTGTAAAGTCACATAGACATACCACAATCTGCATCATGATTTTTTACTTTTACTTTGTTGATTTCAGCTTTCATCGTATGCATACGCTGGAGTTCCAATTCGTATTCGTCTTTATATAATTCATATAAATTTTCTTGTCGGATGGTCTTCACTTTTTCAATTAAGGGCTTTATATCCAACTGATCAATAGGATCTGAACTATAAAGCTTCCAATGTGGGATTTGAGGCGTATCTTTAAGTTTCGTTCCAAATTTGGCATTGTAATCTTCATTAGATAGACAGGAAACTCGGTTAGGCACTTGAAGTTCAATATCGTATATACGAACTGTCTTCATCGGTGCATATAGTTCTAAAGACTCATTGATTAGTTTTTCGGTGAGTTGCCGCATGTGTCTAATTTGATGTCGTCCCAAACCCAACACATCAGCAGTAATCTTCTGTGCTCCGCCACGTTCAGGATTTTTAGGCCGGTATTGCCTAAAAAACAGCTCGGGTGGTCGTTCAAAATCATCAAGGGTTGTTCGTTCAGAATATTGTAAATGTAAATGAGGTTGATCATTCTCACCATCTAAAACCCCTTTGTGATTATGAATAGCACAGCTATATGGAAATTTAAATTCCTCACAAAAAGCATTTATTAAACTCTTTGATAATTCTATTCGCTGTTCAGAATTTAATTCCTTAGGTAAAGCAATAGTAATATGACTGGATGTACGACTATTATTTTTTTCATATTTATCAGCAGCAACCCAAAATCTATCCGGCTTATATTCTGCCCACTTAGGCATATTACCTGAGCAAACAAATTCAACTTCTTCATTTAACTCAATCTTGTTTAACTTAAAATGCTTAGTTCGAGTAATATAACAAAAGCCATTAAATGAACTTTTAGAACTCTGTTTACGATTATGTCTTAAATCAAAATAAAACATTTTTTATTAACTCTCTTATCAAAGAGTTAATATATTTTTAAATATTCTAATAATTTAATTTAAAAGAAAAAGTTCAGGAAAGTGGTTATATTTCTAAATAGGTTTTTCATGATTGATTCAGTAGCGATATGATCTTAATCAAGATCTGAAGATCAAAAAGTGATCTTCAATAATCAGAAATCGAACCTCTAGATGATTTTTATAGTGTAACGCCTATTTCTATCGTGTAACGCACATTTTTTATAGTGTAACGCTTTACCCTTTATAGTGTAACGTACATACAGAAAGCATCCCCTTAAAATATATACATATATATCAAAATCTTAAAATTATATTAATTGGGCTTTTGGTCCCACAGGGCGAGTAGTAGTGTCTTTTTAGTACAACATTTGCAATGCAAATGATGGAATAAAAAGACACGGAGACGAGATAAGAATTTTTTGTGCGCAGCCCAAAAAATTCTTAAAAGCGCCAGCTTTATTAATCGGGCAACTAAGTGGAAAGCAGGATAGCTATTTTTTTGAGATTTTGCATAAAACTCATCATGCATTTTGGGTTCCTGTTAAAGATAGAGCTTCCCTCTTACCTAATTAAAGGAGCCTTAAAATGGCAGCAGGTAGACCTAAAAAAATTATCACAAAAAGTGATTTATATAATTTTCTTTACATACAAAAAGAAGAATTATTTATTACTCCTAAATATCCATGTGAAATAAATTTAATTAACATTCTCGATAATACAGATTTAACAAAAATAGATTTTAAAAAATTTTCAGAAATTAATAAAAATCTAATCAATGCATGCCAATATAAAGAAAATCAAAGAAGCAAAAACTATCAAACATTAAAATATATAAAAACCATTCCATCTAAAAATTTAACAGATATTGAAAAAATTATTCTACAAAAAGAAAAAGAGTATTTAGATTTTAATCATCATGAATACTTTAATCTGCAAGAATTACTGAATAGTTATCGCATTAATAATAATGAAAAAATAAAACAATGTATTTCTAAAAATACTCTTTCTGAATATGAAAAACAGCTTCTAGCTGAAAAATTAAAACAAAGGAAAAAGAGAAATAGTGTAATATTTTTCTTAGGTGCATCTTTCAGTAAGATATATGAAGCATTTTTTGCTGTGTATGGTCGTCCCATAATAGATACCCTAATAGATATGATGTATGTTTATTTCATATATAAATCTAAGATTGAGCACCATCCAACTCTACGCGACATTTTTGATTTTGAAAAAAACAAGCATCTTCCTAACTTTTCACAACTTAATGAAGCACTGAAAGCGATTTCATCAGATCCTAGAAATCCATTACTTAAAAAAGATCGTGATCAGAGTCCAACAAATAAATAGCTCTCAACATTTTTGTATTACCTTCTGATAACGCACTTCAATTCAATTTTATTCGGCTCACCCAATGAGCCGAATACTGTTCTCTATTTAACTCACACTCAAATGTTCGATTGATCAAAAATTAAGAATAGGACTCAGTATATCTATTTCTTATAAAAATATTTCCATAACTGGAAACTCACAAAGTGCCTTAAGTTGCAGTTAAGACCATACTGAAACTTACGATCATTTCAAACAGGTCTGATCCATTGGGTCAAAGTGATCTGTTCTTCTTTATAAATAAAATAAACAATAAAAATAATTAAATATATTTAGCACATGTTAGCTATCACTCTACTTTTCATCTTTTTTAAAAAATTTTATTTCAAGGCCTTGACCTATTTAGCATAGCGGGATAACCTAAATTCAACACAGCAAAATCTGTGTTCAGGCGTGGAAACCTGCTATTATCCAAGAGTGCAAAAAAAGTCGCTCATGCGGCATTTTTTTTGCCTACTGTTAAACAGTCTTTATGGCGGTTTGACAGGGCAGCCTTATGCTGGCCGTACTCTTGGAACGGTATTTCCACCCCTGTTAAACTGCCACCAAATACTCTAGTGGAAATGGAGTGGTGGTATGTTCTAAATCGACCAAGAGCATACGACTATGAATGACAAATTCAATAGTGCAAGCCTTTGCACGCCAAAAAAACTTGCCAAACAACTTCTTATTGAAAGCGCAAAACATCTATCTCACAAACAGCGTCAAGCTTTGTTGGATATTGTCCAGACTTTAGACCAAGTAGAAATAAACACTCCTAAAGACATTCCACTCCATGTTGAAACTGAGCAACCGTTTCAAACTGCTACTCCCAGCTATGAATTCCAAAATGAGTACAATCAGGAGTATTGGTCTGGTCAGCATTACGATTCTTATAGTCAGGAGTATCCTGAAGATTGGCTACGCCGAACTCAGCAACGTCCACGCCCAAAATCCTCTAATACCACTTACTAGCCTTAAGTGAGTATTCTCATGACTAAAAAAACAAAGCTGTTAGTCCAAGGCGACTATCCTCTTATTGCATCTCCTACGCTTGCCCAAGCGTATGGAGTGCCATCAGCGATCTTCCTTCAAAAGCTTCATTACTGCCTGCAAAGTGGTGAAGCTCAAGTAATACAGCAACGAAAGTACTTTTATCACAGCTATGAGCAATGGGCTAAAACCTTAGGTACATACAGTCCCTCCACGATCAAACGTATAGTTTCCAAGCTAAAGAAAGTGGGCATTTTGGTGGTCAAAAAGCTATCTCAAAATAAATGGATTCAAACCAACTTTTATAGCATTAATTACCGAAAAATCAGCGAGCTATTGAAAGAATCTACTGAACCTGCAAATGCTGAAACTGAAGATCATAATCAGGCTGAATCTCCAACTCTGCCATTATCTAAGTTAATGAAAAAAGGGCTAACCGTTAGCGGAGTGTCTGCTTCTTCTCAACAAGCAAAGACCAAGTCTTGTCAGGCTGAAGGTGGGTTGCTACATCCATTAGAGCCCATGGCTCCACCATCTATTCTAGAAGCCATGTCATCTGAAAAGCGTGGCTTATATAACCAGCTTTTACAACTGAAGATAGACATCCATTATGACGATGCGCGCCTGGATGAATGGCTGAAACAAAAAAAATATATCATCCGTAAAGCCGCTCATCTCAGAGACCAACTAGGACACTTAAAAATGCTTTGGCATTCACCTGAACAGATAGGTTTGAATTTAAGTTAATCAAATAAAGCAGGAAAGTTCAGTTCGCCATCCTCTTTAAATGATTCTGACTTAAATTTTGATGAATAAAAGAGTTGATATAAAACGCTAGACCATATGCTTAAACTTTTAATGAGATAAGAATAGTGAGTAAACGACCTTATAAAGCAGTAGCCTTTGATGTTTTTGGAACGCTAATTGAAATTAAAAATAGTCAATCACCTTATAAAAAAATGATGAAATGGCTTAAACAACAAGGGCGAAAACCACAACCAAATGATGCTGCGATGATCATGTCGCTAGATGGCAATTTTGAGACAATCGCTTCTTATTTCGGTTATCAACTACCCGCTCCCTTGTTAGCTGAAATGAACAACGATCTTCAAAATGATTTAAAGCATATGCATGCTTTTGAAGATTCAATTCCAACGCTCATTGAACTTAAAAATCTAGGATACAAATTGGCGATCTGCTCCAATGCAGCGACACCTTATGGTGAAAGAGCACAAAGCATACTTCCGCTTTTAGATGCCTATGCATGGAGTTTCAAGGTAGGCACCTATAAGCCTGATTCGATGATATACCAATACTTTTTAAATCAATTGCAATGCCACCCCAATGAAGTTCTGTTCATTGGTGATACTCAAATTGCTGATGTGGATGGGCCTCAAAATTTAGGAATGTCTGCACAAATTATTGATCGTAAAAGTGGTGAAAAGCTTGCCAACGTTCTCAGGGCGTTTATTTAAAAAATTAAAAAAAGTAAGTCATTTTTAAATTTTTTAAGCTGATTCAATAGATACCAAATATGGTACTTAACTCATGATATTTAGAATTTAAGTACCAAATCTTGTACCTAATAGACAGGGTTAAATGCGATTAAGAATGATTTATTTATTTCATAAATTTTAAAAATAACCATTTTTTTGAAGTTTTAAACAAAACGAGTTCTAAAAAAATTTCATGTGATAAGTTTTTCACATGACGGTTTATGTCTAAGGCTATTTATGCCTAACCATAAATATTTTTTTTAAAATCAGCTCATCTAGCTAAGTGATTTTATGCAACATGAAATTTTAGAAGTTCTCTTAGAACTTGGACTTACACCTATCGATTGGGTGGATGCCTCTGTTTTCTCAAAACTTACAGGCATTGAAGAACAAAAGCTGACACATAGGCGAAAAAATTGGCCACAAGACCTTGTTTGGACCAAACAAGACGGAAATATCTATTATTCACTGAGAGGTTATAACCAATGGCTGACAGAGCAGACGAAAAAGCGTTACCACCAGGTGTCCGAATTAGAGATGGTGCCATCGAAATCAATTTCAGCGTCAAAAAACAACGCTATTTCATTACGCTCCCCCACCCGCCAACTGCGGAAGGGATTCGTACAGCCGCTAAAATTAAAAGTGATTTAAAAACCAAAGCTAAATGGGGAATTTTGACTGAAGCTGATATTTCAAAGGCAAAAGGTATCGAAATTCCTGAAAATAATCTAGCAGATGAAGAACAAGTTCTATTTCAAGGTATGGCTCAAAAGTTCCTAAAATTTTCAGGTGCGAATAAAGATTCAAAAAATGGGTATAGAAAAATTTTGGAATGCCATTGGATGCCTTATTTTGCATTAACACCTATTGCCAATATCACGACCGAAGATATTGAGGAAGTCATTATCGATCGTGATTTTCAAACAGCTAAGACTTTTAATAACTGCATAACTCCTCTACGAGGGGTATTTGAATTGGCTGTTAAGCATAATCAGATTTCTGCAAACCCCATGAATAAAATTAAGAATCGCAAGGTCCAAGTTGAAACACCTGATCCCTTCACACGTAAGGAGATGGAAGCCTTATTGGCTTGGCTCGATAAAAGCTTACATGATGAGGACAAATTTTATCGCTGGTACTTTGAATTTGCCTTTTGGACTGGCTGTAGGCCTTCAGAAATGATCGCTCTCAGAGAAAGCGATATCGATTGGTTCAATGGAACATTCAAGGTCAGCAAAAGCCGTGTAAGAGGAATGGAAAAGAAAGTGACCAAAACACATACTTCTCGCGAGGTTTATCTGAATGAACGATCAACTCTGGCTTTGAAAGCTTTGCTTCAATTTAAAAAGGATCAAGGCTACCAAACAGATTATGTGATGCTATGTCCCAAGACTAAGGAACCATTCTTTAATGAAAAACCACCTAGAGAGCGTCTTGTAGAAGCGATGAAAGCGTGTTCTATACGTCACCGCCCCGCATACAATGCAAGGCATACTTATGCGACGATGTTGCTCATGGATGGTGTCAATCCAATGTTTGTAGCCGATCAACTTGGGCATAGCCTACAAATGCTGATCAAACGCTATACAAAATGGTTGCATGGAGATAAGAACAAGCAAGAAATTGCGAAACTTAGCGTAACTCGTACAGCCTAAATACGTCGAAATCGAAAGCTCTTGGAATGAAAAATGTGGTAAATATGTGGCAATAAAAAAGCCACTTAATATAAGTGGCTGATTTATAACAAGAATTTTGGTGGAGATGGCGGGAGTTGAACCCGCGTCCGCCAACACTACGCTCGAGAATACTACATGCTTAGATATCGTCTATTGTTTTAACACCAAGAGACCCGACGAACAGGGTTCAAGGTGCGATCCTCTAGATTTGGTATAAAGCCCCGAGGCTTGACTCTATACGGACTTGTGTGCGTTCGCTTCAGTCGGGATCTCTAACCACAAGTATTCAGAGATGCGGACAAGCAGCCCTTAGGCTGCTAGAGCGTAAGTTTCGTCGTTTGCGACTATTTAAATGCAAATTTTATTTACGAGAGAAAATGCGCTCTCGGCATGCATCTATGAGTTTCATCATCGGCGTCGAAGCCAAGAACATCCCCAAAGTACAAGCTCATCATAGCATAACTGGCAAAAAATACGATGCATTTTCTACACAAATACACTTTTGAATGCGCCTGATTACATAATTGCGCTAATATTTCATAATTCAAGTCAGCATTTAAAAAAATTATGAGCTATTTATTGGCACTCGACCAGGGAACGACATCTAGCCGTGCAATCATCTTTAATGAACACGGACAGATTCAGGCAACAGCTCAACGCGAAACCCATATCCAGACCCCACATTCCGGCTGGGTCGAACAGGATGCACAGGAAATCTGGAGCTCGCAGATTGCAGTAGTTCAACAGGCATTAGCCACTGCCCGGATTCTGGCCAAAGATATTAAAGCGATTGGCCTGACCAACCAGCGTGAAACGACTGTGGTATGGGATTGTCGTAATGGGAAGCCTCTTGCACCAGCGATTATCTGGCAGGATCGTCGTGCAACAGACTGGTGTAATCAGCTGATACAGCAAGGCCAGATGGATCAGGTACAACAAAAAACCGGGCTACGGATTGATCCTTATTTCAGTGCTGGCAAGCTGGTCTGGTTATTGGAACATGTGGATGGCTTACGTGAACTTGCAGAACAAGGTCATGTCGCTTTTGGCACTATTGATAGCTGGCTGATCTGGAACCTGACTCAAGGTGCCGAGCATATCATCGAAGCCAGTAATGCGTCCCGTACCATGTTGATGAATCTGCATACTCAACGCTGGGATGAGGAACTACTAGACCTGTTTAATATCCCTGCTTCAGTCCTGCCACGAATCATCAGTTCCGATTGTCATATTGCAGATACAGCACCGGGTTTGTTAGGAGCCACCATTCCCATTACCGGCATTCTGGGTGATCAGCAATCTGCCTTGTTTGGCCAGTCTTGTTTCGAACCCGGTATGGCAAAAAATACCTATGGCACTGGCTGTTTTATGCTATTTAATACCGGCCATGACATTCAGCTCAGCCAGAATAAATTGCTTTCTACCCTCGCCTGGCAGGCACAGGAACAGACCAGTTATGCGTTAGAAGGTAGTGTTTTTATGGCCGGTGCAGTGGTGCAATGGCTACGTGATGGGCTTGGCATCATTCAAAAAAGCAGTGATATAGAGAAGTTGGCCTGTAAAGTTGAAGATACTGACGGCGTGGTCTTAGTTCCTGCTTTTACCGGATTGGGTGCACCGCATTGGGATAGTGAAGCCCGTGCCCTGCTTTGTGGCATGTCACGAGGAACCAATAAGGCCCATATTGCCCGCGCCGCGCTGGAATCGATTGCCTTTCAGGTCTCCGATGTATTGACTGCGATGCAATCGGATATTGCCCATCCTTTAAAAGAACTACGCGTCGATGGTGGCGCCAGCTGTAATGATATGCTGATGCAGTTCCAGGCTGACCTGCTGAATGTACCTGTCTTGCGTCCAAAAATGCTGGAATCCACCGCTTGGGGTGCAGCAGCGATGGCTGGTTTAAAATCTGGCGTATTTTCCAGCCTTGATGAAATCTCTCAGTCCTGGCAGTTAGACCGAGCCTTTGAACCAAAAATGCAGAATGATGAACGTGAAGCACATTTAGCCAAATGGCAAAATGCTTTGAAACGGGCCAAATCAGATTTATAAGATCGAAAAAAACCGCTAAATAGTTAGCGGTTTTTTATGTTGGAAAATATTAATGTGATGGCATTCCACCCACACCCGCTTTGGGTCGTGGTGCCAACCAGACGATTAAAGCAGCAAAAATAAAAACCATCGCCAAAATCAAAAATAGGTGATTAGCAGACAGCGTTAATGCTTCTTTATCCACCAGACTGGAAATATAACCCAAGGCACTGTCCGAACTCATGCCCTGTGCCATTAAGGTATTCTGAGTTTCTTCGACATTCAGTTTACCGACCAGCTCACTGCGGGCCACTTTACTATGATCATCCCAGATCGTGACTGCAATTGAAGCTCCGATCGCTCCAGCCATGGTCCGCAGAAAGTTCATCAAACCAGCCGCTGAAGCCATTTCCTGAGGCTGGACTGAGGCCAATGCCATATTGGAGAGTGGAATGAAGAAGAATGGCACCGCAAAACCTTGCAGAATCTGTGGCCAGGCCAATGCCATAAAATCAGCATCCGTAGTCCAGAATGCCCGCATCAAAGTCACAACGGCGAGCAAGGTCAAACCGAAACTGGCCAGAATGCGCTGATCATATTTGGTCGCCATCTTCGCCACAATCGGTGACATCAACAGGCTACCAAAACCCATGGTTGCGGTTAAATAACCTGCCCAAGTGGCCGTATAACCCAGATTAATTTGCACCCACTGTGGAATCAGTACAATACTGGAAAAGAAGGCACCGAAGGCAAAGGCCAATGACAGCACAGCAAAGGTAAACCCGCGATATCGGAAGATCCGGATATCTACAATCGGATGCCGTTCGGTCAGTTCCCAAATGGTAAAGATGATTAAACCGACTATGGCAAGCACCGCCAAGGTTCCAATAAAGGAACTACTAAACCAGTCATGTTCATGACCGAGATCTAACATTAATTGCAGCGCACCAATCCAAAGAATCAGTAAGAACAAACCACCTTTATCAATCTTCAAGGCATTGGTTTCAGTTTCAGCTGGCTTTAAAAGCTTCAATGCAGCCAGACCACAGAACAGACCCACCGGAATATTGATAAAGAAAATCCAATGCCAAGACAGATTATCACTGATGGTACCACCAAGAATTGGACCAAGAATTGGTCCGACAACAGTGGTCATCGCCCACATCCCCATCGCTTGGGATTGTTTTTCAGGTGGGAAGATGCGTAGTAATAGAGTCTGGCTCAGCGGCATGATTGGACCGCCAAACAGTCCCTGCCCGATCCGGCAAAACACCAGCATTTCCAGACTGGTAGAAATCCCGCATAGAATCGAAAAAATGGTAAAACCCAGCAGGCAGACACCAAACAGGCGCACGCTACCAAAGCGACCCGCCAGCCATCCTGTCAAAGGTACACAGATCGCTTCTGCGACTGCATAAGAAGTAATGACCCAAGTACCTTGCGAGCTGGACACTGCCAGACTACCGGTAATATGCGGCACCGAGACATTGGCAATGGTCATGTCCAGCACGACCATGAAATTGGCCAATGCCAGCACAAAGGCCGCCAGCATCAGCTTGCCGCCAGTCAGATTCCCATATGGAACATATTTATTCATCGGGAATTACTTCTTGAAGTGGATTTCAGCTTCCATCGACAGACCCACACGTAGCGGATGCTCAGCCAGCTCTTTCGGATCTAGCTGAATACGCACTGGCAAACGCTGTACCACTTTGATCCAGTTACCCGTTGCATTCTGAGCCGGAATCAGAGCAAAAGCTGAACCTGTACCGCCAGAGAAGCCAACCACAGTGCCGTGATATTTCACCGATTTACCATACAGATCAGACGTCAGTTCAGCTTTCTGCCCGACACGGACTTTTTCCAGCTGGCTTTCTTTGAAATTGGCATCAACATAGAGCTGATCTACTGGTACGACCATCATCAGCATTGTGCCTGGCGCCACACGTTGACCTACTTGAATTGAACGGCGTGAAACCACCCCATCAAAAGGTGCTTTAATTACAGTACGTTCTAAATCCAGTTCAGCCTGTTTCAGTTTGGCTTCAGCCACAAGTACATCAGGAGTCGAATTTTCATTCGCGCCTTGAATCAAGGCTTCATTCGCCGCTAAATTGCTTTGTGCGGCTTTCTGGCTGGATCTTGCTTGTGCCAGACCCGCTTCAGCAGAAGCTACGCCAGCTTTGGCCGTATCCAATGCAGATTGTGCTGTACTGAGTTCTTCTTTAGACACTGTACCGCTCGCACTGAGTTTTTCACGACGCGTATATTCATCTTGTGCTTTATGTAAGGCTGCCTGAGCCTGAGCCAGCTGGGCTTCGGCACTGCGAATTGCATCATCACTAACCCCAATCTGTGAGCTTAAAGCCCCGCTATTGGCCGCAGTCTGTTTGTACTGGCGCTTGGCTTTGGTCAGTTCTGCACGTGCCTGAGCCACTGCAATTTTGGCATCACGGTCATCGATTTTGGCCAGGATATCGCCCTGTTTGACCGCTTGGGTATCATGGACAAGTACTTCAGCAATCTGGCCACTCACCATAGACGTGATAGAAGCCGTTTCAGCACCGACATAAGCATTTTCAGTACTGACTGAATTGTTCAGAAAGAATTTCCACACCAGAAACAGCACCAGTGCAATCACCATAAGGAGGGCAACAATACTCAGGGCCTTTTTACGTTTATTTTTTAAAGCTTGATCCGAAGTTGCATCTGATGCGTTTTCTGGCAGGGTGTCTTGTACATCTGTCATTGATTTTTTTCCTAAATCCAACAGACTTGGTCACGCAGCCACACTGACCAGCACTGACATGAATGTATAGATTCACATCCCGTTTATTGATCAATGGGTAAAATGAGAAAGCCGTATTAATTTAATTTTCATGCATTCTAATAATAAAAATTAGAAAATATGCAAAAAAATATTACTCGGAAGTTTAAAAAACTAAGCCCCTATTCCAGGAATAAGGGCTTAGCTCGGGCTCAGAGTAAGCCAGGATTGAGGAGATAAACTTAATTAATAGGCATATGAAGCAATCGCTGTAGCAATTGGCTTGTCATCATCATTGACCATGGTCATACGCATGGTGCAACCCTTACGCCCCAAACGTAAGGTTTCTGCACGGGCAGTAAAATATTTGCCACGACCGGGCGCCAGATAATCCACGCGCATATCTACCGTCGCCAGACGTGATACCTTTTTAATCGTATCGGCAATAGTTTCCGGTTCGGCTTTCTTATACAGCTCACCCATCGCCACAATTCCGCCAATACTGTCGAGTATGGTCGCTGCAAGACCACCATGCAGAATCTGAAATGCCACATTGCCAATCATGAAATCCTGCATTTCAACATATGCTTCGATCTGACCATCGACCACCCGCATGGTCATGCCATTATGCTTAAAAAAAGGAGAGGTATTAAAAGCGTGTACCAACTGGTTTAAGACCACTTCAATATCCACTTTTGCACCTAAATGTATATTACCTGTCCAATTTCTTTCTGTCTTAGTCATAAGTCTGCCCGAAGCTACAACAATAAAAAACCGCTAATTTATGCCCAAAAAATTCAGATAGGGCTACAATAGGGGCCTAGTTTAATACTGATTACTGAGATTTTTATGACCTATACGTTCAATCGTCCCGCGTTTCCTGCAACTCGCATGCGTCGTATTCGTAAAAATGAGCATTTACGTTCTATGGTACGTGAAACCCATCTCAGTGCTGATCACTTGATTTATCCAGTATTTGTGCTGCCGGGACAAAACCAGACCCAAGACATTCCAAGTATGCCAAATGTGCAGCGCCTGTCTGCTGACTTGTTGTTAAAAAAATCAGAACGTTTGCTGGAACTGGGTGTCAATAAGCTGGCGCTGTTCCCAGTCACACCACAAGAAGATAAAAGTCTGACTGCAGAAGCCGCTTGGCATGAAGATGGTCTGGTACAGAAGACCGTTCGCCTGCTGAAAAAAGAATTACCGGAAATGGTGCTGATCACTGATGGCGCGCTAGACCCTTATACCACGCATGGCCAGGATGGCATCATTGATGAAACCGGTTACGTGCTGAATGATGAAACGGTTGAAGCACTGATCAAGCAGACTTTAAGCCATGCCGAAGCCGGTGCTGATATTGTCGCGCCAAGTGACATGATGGATGGCCGCATCGGTGCAATTCGTCAGGCCTTTGAACAGAATGGCCATATCTATACCTCTATTATGGCTTATTCAGCCAAATATGCGTCTAGTTTCTACGGTCCATTCCGTGATGCGGTTGGTTCTGCCAGCAACCTGAAAGGCGGCAATAAATACAATTACCAAATGGATTTCGGTAACCGTGCCGAGGCACTGCATGAAATTGCTCTCGATATCCAGGAAGGTGCAGATATGGTGATTGTTAAACCGGGTATGCCTTATCTGGATGTGGTTCGTGAAGTCAAAGATACCTTCGGTGTACCTACCTTTATTTATCAGGTTAGTGGTGAATATGCCATGCTGGCTGCTGCGATTCAGAATGGCTGGTTATCTGATAGCGTGATTCTTGAGTCCCTGATGTGCTGCCGCCGTGCCGGTGCAGATGGTATCTGGACCTACTTTGCGGAAGAAGCGGCGCTCAAACTGAAAAACATGAAATAAAATAGAAGGACCTTGGCGCAATGCATATCGCCATTATCGGAGCAGGCATCACCGGTTTGATGTCAGCTCTGGAATTGCTTGAACAGGGATGTTCTATTACGATTTTCGATCAGCAAGCGGCTGGACAGGCAGCCTCTTGGGCCGGAGGTGGTATCCTCTCCCCAATGTATCCTTGGCGTTATCCTAATGCCGTTAATGCCCTCGCCCGCCATGCCAAACCGTTGTATCAGGAATGGAACCAGAAACTGCAACCGGTGACTGGCATTGATTTCCAGATTCACGAAACCGGTATGCTGATTTTTGATGAATCTGATTTTGAGATTGGATTACACTATGCCGAGCAATATCAAGATCCGCAGCAACATGCCGAATACCTGGATCAGCCTCAGATTCAGCAGATTAATAGTAAAGTAGATCTAAAATTCAAACAGGCGATCTACTTCCCAGAACTCTCCAATATCCGCAATCCGCGACTGTTACAGTCCATTATTGCTTACCTCAAGCAGCATCCGCGTGTCAGCTGGCAAGAGCACTGCAAAGTCACCCAGCTGAATATCCAGCAAGATCATGTACACAGTGTTTCCACTGAAAATGGACAAAGTTTTGAAGCGGATCAGTTTGTGATTGCCACTGGTGCGTGGTCTACACACTGGTCTGAACAGCTCGGCCTGGACATTCCGGTACAACCCGTACAAGGACAGATGCTGCTGTTTAAAACACCAGAAAACTGGCTACCGACCATGTGCATGAACAAGGTCATGTACCTAATCCCACGTCGTGATGGGCATGTGCTGTGTGGTTCCAGCATGCGTCAGGTCGGTTTTGATACCTCACCTTCTGCTGAAATCCGTCAGGGTATTTTGGAAGCCTGCCTGGAAATGGTACCGGAGCTGGCTGATTTCCCAATTGTGAAACAGTGGGCTGGTCTACGACCAAGCTCCCCGGATGGCATTCCCTATATCGGCAAAATTCCGCATCTGAACAATCTCTGGACCAATTTTGGCCAGTTCCGTAATGGCTTATGTATGGGTGCTGCTTCTGGAAAATTGCTGTCTCAGTTAATTCTGGAACAACCGACCATCGTAGATCCACAGCCTTATAGTCCGGTACAGCGCTTACAGCTGCATTCTTTAATGGTTTAAAATATCAATTAGCGCTTCTTTCAGGGTCGGATAATTAAATTCAAATCCGGCTTCCTGCAAGGCTTTGGGCTGAACATATTGACCATTCAGAATCAGTTGTGACTGTTCACCTAGCATCATTTTCATACTGCAAGCTGGTAACGGTAATAAAGGTTTACGCTTCAGCACCTGTGCTGCGATCCGGACAAATTGCGCCTGACTGACTTTTTCAGGTGCCACCACATTAAATACCTGTTGCTGGGTCGGCTGCTGCATCAGAAATTCGATCGCCCGCATGACATCCTGTAGATGTACCCAGGTCACCGGCTGACGCCCATGACCAATCCGGCCAAATATATTCAGCTTAATTGGCAATAACATCTGCGGAAGAATCCCGCCTCCTTGACCAAACACCACAGCAAAGCGAACAATTTTGGTGTCCTGCCCGGTATAGGACAAGGCCAGTTTTTCCCATTTCTCACACAGTTCTGACATAAAAATGGATTGTGGTGGACTTTGTTCAGTACACACCGTCTCCCAGTGTTCTTGCGGATCGATTCCATAGTAGCCGACCGCTGAAGTCGAAATAATACGTTTGGGCTTAATCTGATTTTTCTCTAGATAGTCATATAACTGCCTGGTGGTATTTAGCCGACTGTCCAGCAATTTCTTTTTGCGGGCGGCTGTCCAGCGACCCTGACCGATACTTTCACCAGCCAGATTAATCACATAGTCAATCTGATGATTTTTCAATTCTTCCAGATTATTAATCCAGTGAAAATCAGGATGCTCTTCTCGCAATTTTTTCTGCCGGGTCAGGCCGATCACGGCATAATCACGAGCCAGTAAAAATTTCACCAGATGGCTGCCAATAAAACCGCTGGCGCCTGTCATGAGGACTACAGGTTTATACATGGTTATTCTGTGCCATTATTATTGTATTGCTCAAATTATACGTCACTTATGAATCAGAATATTCGGGAAAGTGATATGGGTCGATGAATGCAAAATTGTCTCATCATGCCATACAGAAAACTTCTAATTTTCTATATAGCCTGATTTAGCATCTTGAATTTAATCTCAACGATTTTGATATAAAGAGTCGAAATCTTAGCCAAACATTTTTGCTGCCATACGCTGTGCCTGTTTGCCATAAAACCAGTAGGTCAGCAGATAAAGCGGAATCGCGATGAACAGGAACATGATCACGACAATACTCATAAATTGGGGCTGTTGCAGATATAGTAAAAAGTCCTGCCAGGCATTTGGATTGGATCGTGTCGCAATGGCAATCCCTAAAATTAAAAATGCCAGGTTATAGCCCCAGTAAATCAGGCTGAATCCCAAGGTGAATTTTTTACGCTCCGCTTGGGTTGGCGCCCGTTGTTCCTGTTTTAAAAACTTAAACAGTACCCAGATCATCGCCACCAGATAAGGCACAATGGTTAATACTGCACCCATGCCTGTCGGCATTAACGCCGCCAAAACCCCGCAAATGCAAGTAAAAATAAAGCATAGGAAGAAAAACCAGAGAAAATAGCGAGTTAGAGGCACCATCAGCAGGACTCAAGTACGATTAATCAACTAGTATAAAAAAAATTAATTTTTTTTTCATTTTATTGTCAACCTAAAGCGAGATGCTGACGTTATATAGGGTACAAGGTTCGGAAATTTGGACTGGCATCCACAAATTTTCGTTCTCTTTGCTAAAGCAATAAGTCCAGTGTTTTAGAAAATTTTGAATAGCAGCCAAAATTTTCACTATACACAAATCTTTGACCGACGATTTCATCATCACTCGAATCGTCGGTTTTTATTTTTTGGACGAACCGTTTTTAGCAATTCGCCTGCAAATTTTTATCAGCTTCTTATGCAGCATAAAATAATGATCGGCTGCATTTTTTCAAGTCTGTTTTTAGCAATTTTTATAAAAAATATTGGTTCTGCTACCCAGATGCTATGAAAAATGCCTGAAGTAAAATTTAAAATAAAAACGCTGTATTCAATACTTTATATATAAACATCATATTTTATTGATTTCATAGATATTATTCTAATATTCAAAACTACGCTGAAAATAGTTTTAATGATGTATAGCAATGAAATAGATCAAAATATTTTTTTCAAGTAGATTTTTAGCTGGGCTTTTTTCTATAGTAGGAAGGCAAAAATAAAGGTGAGTATACATGGCAGTTCATTTTCTACATACTTCTGATTGGCATTTGGGACAGTTTTTCCATAACCATGACCGTGAATTTGAACATGCACAATTCCTGAATTGGCTCCTTGAACAAATCAAGGAAAAACAGCCACATGCCCTACTGATTGCCGGTGATATTTTTGATGTCATCAATCCCGCTTCCAGTGCCCAAAGACAGCTTTATCAATTCCTTGCCGATGCCCATGAACTGGCACCGCATATGCAAACCCTGATGATTGCCGGCAACCATGATTCAGGTTATCGAATTGAACAGGTTCAGCCTTTACTCACTAAATTCAATGCCAAAGCGGTGGGTATTGTCGGCCGGACTGCGGACAATACTCTTGATCTGGATCGTTTGCTGGTTCCGATTTATGACCAGCAGCAAGAGATTATTGCCTGGTGCCTAACTCTACCTTATTTGCGCAGTGCCGAAATTACCGGTATTAATGAACATACCCATAATAGCCAGAATGCCATCAGCTATCTGCACCAACAGTTGATTGCCGAAGCCAAAGCACGTAAGCAGCCACATCAGGCACTGATTCTTATGTCACATGCACATATGCAAGGCGGTGAAACTTCCGATTCCGAACGCCCCATTATTGTCGGCAATGAAGAAGCTCTCTCAACGGCGTTATTTGATGAAGTCATTGACTATGTCGCTCTGGGACATCTGCATAAACCGCAGAAAGTCGGTCAGCCGCATATCCGCTATAGTGGCTCCCCGATTCCCTTATCCTTTAGTGAGATCAACTATTCGCATCAGGTCGTTGAAGTCAGAATCGATCCTGAGCAAAATGCTGAACAGCGTTTTCAGTTTGAAGCGCTGAAAGTTCCTCGTACTGTCGAGCTATTTAGAATTCGAGAAAATCTGGAAAATTTGCTCAGCAATGTAAAAGCACTGCCGACTGGGGAAATTGAGCATCTGGCAGCACGACATTTTCTGGAAATTGAATATACTACCGATGCACCGCCACCGGTAGATTTACGTCAGCAGATTGAACAGGCACTGCCGCCAAATCGTTATCGTCTGCTACGCATCAGCCGGATTTATCAACGACAAGCAGAAGATCAGACCGATAGCTCTAAAATTGACTTGGCACCTCCAACACCAGAAACACTGTTTTTCAATATCTGGGAAAAAATGGGCTATAGCCAGGATCATTCGGTGCAGCAGGATTTTCAGCAGTTATTGGTCGAAGCCCAACATGAACTTGCACAAAAACAACAAGCTTAGGATCAGCCATGAAAATTATCCGTCTGAGCCTAAATAACCTCGCCTCTCTCGCTGGTACGCATCATATTGATTTTGAATCAAATCCTCTGGCACATGCCGGACTGATTGCGATTACCGGAAAAACCGGTGCTGGTAAATCTACTCTGCTCGATGCCATGTGCCTGGCGCTGTATAACGAAATTCCACGTTTAAAAGGTGCCACAGGTAGTCTGAAAGATGCAGGTGGACAGGATGTCTCGATCAAGGATTCCAAAAATATTCTGCGCCGTGGTTGCGTACAGGGTTTTGCCGAGCTTGAGTTTATTGCCTTAGACCAAAAACGTTATACCGCACGTTGGGAAATTCGTCGTGCCCGGCAGAAAGTGGATGGCAATTTAAAGGTCGATCGTGCTATTACCTGTCTGGATGATCAACGCGTGTTGAATCAGAAAATTTCTGAATGCACGCCGCTGATTGAAAAACTGGTCGGCTTGAGTTTCGAGCAGTTTACCCGTGCGGTTCTATTAGCACAGTCTGAGGTTGGTGCCTTTTTAAAAGCCAAAGATAATGAACGTGCCGATTTACTCGAATATCTGACTAATTCTCAGATTTTCAGTCTGGTCAGCCAGAAAGCATTTGAAAAACATAGTGAAGTGAAACAGAAACGTGCTGATCTGGAAAAATTAATCGGTCATCTGGAACTGTTATCTGAAGAAGATATTGCTGCTCTGCAGCAGCAACACACTACTTTAAAACAAGCGGTTGAGCATCTAAACCAGAGTGAAAAGGTACTGGAAAATGACCTGAAATGGCATCGTCAGCAGCATTATCTCTATACTGAAATTCAGGCCAAAAAAGAAATCTATACGGTTCAGCTGGATGCTGAACAGAAGATGGCACCGCAAAAACAGTTATTAGATCAACTGGACCAGTTTCAGCGGATTCGGGAACAGTTTGTCCAGCAACATCAGTTTCAGAAGCAGCGTAGCCATTTACTGACTGAGCAGCAAAACTTTGTTGCCGAATTCACAGCAGTTCAACAGCAACGTGATAGCGAACAGCACAAGTTGCAGCACATTCAGCAACAGCAACAACAGCATGAACAAGAGTTCCAGAAGATCAAACCTTATCTGAATCAGGGACTCAAGCTGGATCATGAAATGCTGTCGATTGGCGATCAGTACAGACAGCTTGCAGCTGAACAGCAGACCTATAGAACCCAGAAGATTCAGCCTGTTCAGAATCAACTGGTGCAGACTGAGCAACGGTTACAACAGGTTCAGGCTCAGTACCAGCAGATTCAAAAGCAACTAGAACAACAGAGCTTTTTAGCGGTTTTTGATGACGAACCCCAGGCGACTCTGCAACGCTTACAGGATTATCAGGAACTGCACCAGAAATTCATGCGGCAGCACCCGGCACTTTTCCAATCTAGCCGGGCTGAACTGGAACAGCAGCAACAGGCTTTATCTGCCAGCTTGCAGGAACTCACTCAGCGCTATACTCATCTGGACCAGCTTGAACAGCAAATCCAACAGTTCCAGACCCAACAACAGCAACTCAGTACCCAGCATTCGAAGCTTGAAGCTTTAATGCGAACCGTACAGCAAATGGCTGGCTTAGAAGCTGAAAGCCTACAATTGAACCGGGATTTAAAAAACCATCATGATCGTTTAAAGCAACTAGAAACTGAGCTGGTTCAATTACAGCAACAACGTCAGGAAGCAGAACAGGCCTTCGAACAATTGCAACAAGTACTGGCTCAGCAACGTTTATTACAGGCACAAAGTGTTCAGGAATTACGTGCACAGCTGAAACCAAATGAGCCTTGTATGGTCTGTGGCAGTCATGAGCATCCTTTTGTACAGCATCAGGAACTGCTAGAAAATGCTTTGCAACAATTACATGATCAGCAGCTTCAGGAAGCTCAGAAAAAACTACAGCAACTGACTCAGGCATATCAGCAAGCACAAATCCAGCAATCTCAACTACAAACCTTAATTGAGCAACATCAGCAACGCAGCAGTCAGCTCAATACGACACTACAACAGCAGAAGATTCAGTTGAATCAGGACCTTCAGCAATTTGATTTGCTGTTGGATTTAAGCCAGAGTACAGAGCATTTGCAGCAACAGCTTGGTCAGCATGTGCTTCAACTTCAACAAGAACAACAGCAGCTAGTCCAGACCCTGCAAAATCAGCAAAGTGACTGGAAACAGTGGCGTCAGCAACAGCAACAGCGGGATCAGCTACTTTTTAGCATGCAGCAGCATTTACAGCTAGAACAAATGATTCATCCGGTTCTTAATCTACTGCCTGAGTCCTTGCAGAAATCCTGGATTACTGATGCCTCATCAAGCTGTCAGCAGTTATCCCAACAACTGCAACAACGTCAGAAACAGTCTCAGGAATTCAAAACCCTAGAGACTCACATCCAAAGCTTAAACCAGCAGATTGAAAAAACACGTGATCAGCTCAGCCTGCATCAACAATATGATGCACAGTTACAGCAAAAGATGGATACGGCGCTGAATATGGGTAAAGCGCTACGTGAACAGCTCAACCATCTGACCCTTACCCATGCCGGTCAGACATATCCTAAGGCACAAGAATGGCGTGACCGTTTGGAGCAACAACAACAGGCGTTGGATGAACAATTACGGGCACAGAGTCTGATGACCCAGCAGCATGATCAGCATTTGCAACAAGCTGAACTGAAAAAACAGAGTTTCATCACTCAGATTCAGCAACTAGAACAGCAGATTAGGCAATGCCAGCAATCTATTCAGAACTGGCAAAATATACATCCTGCGTTTGATGCCGAGTATATCCAGCATTGCCTGAATATTGACTTGCAACAGCATCAGCAAATTCGCCAGCAATTACAGGCACAACATCAGGTGGTTGAAAATGCCAAAACGGCTTGGGACATTCTGGAAGAACAATATCAGCATCATTTGAAATCCAAGCCTGAACTTAGCTTTGAAGAAGTTGAACTGCGCTTAAGTAGTCTGGCACAGGAAAAAGCTGAACAGGAAAATGCCTGTAATGAGGTTGCCACCAAATTAAGAATACATGCCAATAACCAATCGACCTTACAACGCTACCAGCATCAGATTGAACAGGTCAAAGCTGAAGAATATCGTTGGGGTCGGATCTATGACCTGATCGGCCATAAGGAAGGCACCAAATTCCAGAAAATCGCGCAAGAACATCACCTGGATATTCTGGTCGAATATGCCAATCAGCAATTACAGCCCCTGGCTCCGCGTTATCAGCTGTACCGGATTCCAGACAGTTTAAGTCTGGCGATTATCGATCTGGATATGAACAGCGAAGTGCGTCCTGTCCTGTCACTCTCTGGCGGTGAAACCTTCCTGGTCTCTCTGGCTCTGGCCTTGGCGATTGCCAATATGGCTTCCGGCTCAATGAAACTAGAATCGCTATTTATTGATGAAGGTTTTGGTACTTTAGACCCGGCTTCCTTACATATGGTCATGAATGCACTGGATCATTTGCAGAGTCAGGGCCGTAAAGTGGTGCTAATTTCACATGTACAGGAGATGCATGAACGGATTCCGGTCCAGATTCAGGTGAAACCGGTCGGTGCCGGTGCCAGTACTATTCAGATTATAGGTTAAAGCATGAACTCTATCCCGAACAAGCTCTCGCCCTATTTCAGCTTACAGCTTGAGAGCTTACGGGGTATCAGTGCTATTGTGGTGCTATTCAGTCATAGTTTTCAGGCTTTTATCGCGCCTTTTGATCTGAGCCTATATTCCTGGGTACGTCTATTAGGCCAGGCTGCTGTGATGATCTTTTTTGTGCTTAGTGGCTATTTAATCGGGACTTCGATCCAGAACAACATCCAACAACATGAAAATTTTAATCTGCGGCAGTATATACGGCAGCGTTATCGGCGCATTTTACCGCCCTTTCTGTTTGCATTCGCTTTCAGTCTGATTCTATATGCGCTAGCACCTACATTTTTTGCTTCACATAGCCATGAGTTCCAGAACAGTTTTGGCATGATGATCCGGACTGCCTATGACATTGATACTCAGGATTTTCTGGGTTCTTTATTCTTTCTCAATGGCTTTATTACACCAACGGTATCCGCCAATGCGCCGCTCTGGAGCCTGAGCTTTGAAGTCTGGTTTTATGTACTGGCCGGATTTCTGCCTTTTTTAAAAGATTCTGGAATCGCTAAAATCGGCTTTTTTATCTTGCTTCTAGGGCTTTCCATACTGAACTTTCAGTTTCTGCTCTGTACACGACAAAAATAGATAACTCATTGAAATAATGTCACAATAATTGTTTTCTAACGACGAATACTATGACACATCTCAATGAGTTATATCTTATCTTAAACAAATCTCTAAAATGGAACAA
>NZ_VOZV01000039.1:0-25668 GCF_013419565.1 Acinetobacter sp. YH12072
GAATAATTCAAGTGAATTTGTTTGAAAGAAGAACTTTAAAAGCTTTATTTTCACCCGATAAAATACCCATAAAACAAGAGGAAGCTCAAATGAGCTTCCTCTTGTGAAAAATTGTGGGACAGCAGTGTCAATATGATCCCTTTTTTGAGTTTTCAATATGAAAAAAACATTAAAAGTCGCTATTGGACAATATTCTACGGCTGGTATTAAAGATCAGAATCAGGATTTTTATGGCATCTTTTTACCAGAAGGTCATGTACTGAAGCAAAAAGGTATAGCTTGTGCGATTGCCGACGGGATCGGCAGTAGCAATGTCAGTCACATTGCCGCAGAAACAGCCGTCAGCAGTTTTCTCTCAGATTATTATTCGACTTCGGATGCCTGGAGCACTCAGACTTCAGCAGCACGGGTGATTCGTGCCACTAATTCATGGTTATATGCACAAACTCAACAAAGTCAGGGACGTTTCGATAAAGATCGGGGCTATGTCTGTACCTTATCCGCACTTATTTTAAAGCAGCATCAGGCGCATATTTTTCACGTCGGTGATAGTCGTATTTATCGAATCCGAGATGGTGAAATTGAATTATTAACCCATGATCATCGCGTCTGTCTGTCTTCGACAGAACATTATCTCAGTCGTGCCTTAGGGGTGGATTATCGTATTGAAATTGATTATCAAAGCCTTGAACTAAAAGAAAAAGATGTCTTTCTACTCATGACTGATGGGGTTTATGAGTTTGTTACAGACCAACAATTATTAGATTTCACCTTAGCAGCAGATCACTTAAATCAGCTTGCCAAATTCCTGGTTGAACAGGCTTTAAAACAGGGCAGTGATGATAATTTAAGTCTTCAAGTGCTCCGTATTGAGCAGTTGCCTGAACCAGATCAGTTTTATATGCACCAGGATTATGTCTTTCCACCCCAGCTCAGCAAAGGTGAAGCATTTGAAGGCTATGCCATTGACAAAATCCTGCACCAAAATCACCGCAGTTGCCTGTATTTGGCACACGATCATGATCGGCAACCGCTAGTGATTAAAACTCTGGCAGTAGATTTACAACAAGATGAACAGGCTGTTGAACAGTTTCAACTTGAAGACTGGGTTTCAAAGCGTCTTAAGCACGAAAATCTGCTGCAATGTTATCCGCATCAATCAGAGAAAAAATATTTATTCCAGAGTTATGAATATTTGCAGGGAGAAACCTTAGATCGCTGGCTGCATCAACAGAAAAAGCCTTTGCAGATGGAAGATATTCTCCCTATTTTGCAGCAAACAGCATTGGCCTTAAATGCAATGCACCGACTGGAAATGTTGCATCAAGATGTACGTCCTGAAAATATTATGGTCTTAAACGTTGATAATACACTTAAAGTCAAACTGATTGATTATGGTTCAACTGCTGTACGAGGTTTAGTCGAAATTAATCCTAAACATGTGAATCGGCCACTTGGTACCTTGGCATTTATGGCACCTGAATATTTCATTGAACATTCACCATCCGTGCAGTCTGATCAATTTTCTTTGGCGGCAATGGCTTATTATTTACTGACTAAACAGCTTCCTTATGGTACAGATTTGGCTCGTTGTAATACGCTGAAGCAGCTAAAGAAAGTTCAATATCATTCTATTCAAAAATATCGGCCAGATTTACCACTCTGGTTAGACCAGATTCTAAAAAAGGCTCTGAGTATCGAGCCAATGTATCGTTATGAGGCATTGACTGAATTGATCCATGATCTGGAACACCCATCCAAGGAATTATTAAAATCCAAAGCCCCTACCATCATTGAACGTGATCCTTTACGTTTCTGGCAAATCAGTTGTGCTGTATTAGGACTTTTACTTTTATTAAGTATTGCATGGCCATTTATTTAAGAAGGTTGGAGTGAATATAAGTAAAAAAATTAGACAGCGTTCTATGCTTTAGGCAACTTGCGTCACTAGTATATTTACGGCAATCAATCCACAACCAGAAACTACAAGAACTATATCATTACGATTTCAACCACCTTTTAAAATGGGAGAGATAAAAACAAAAAGCAAGGAAATACCATGGCGGCTCAATTTCTCCTATCAGCCTTAAGTACCGTAATCATATTGGCATTTACCGGCTGTACAGTTTCATCCAAAACACCTGTAACAGATAGTTATGGCGCTCAGCCGTCTTTACCTGAACCAAAATCAAGACTGTTTCCGGTCGTCAACATTGCCCCTGCAAAAGGTTGGCCTGAAGGTGTCATGCCGACGCCAGCACCAGGTTTAAAAGTGCAAGCATTCGCACAAGGCCTTCAACACCCGCGCTGGTTATATGTATTGCCGAATGGAGATGTACTGGTAGCTGAAACTGATGCTCCACCTAAGCCTGAAGACAGTAAAGGGATTAAAGGTAAAATCATGAAAATGGTGATGAGAAGAGCAGGATCATCCTATCCAAGCGCCAACCGTATTAGCCTGCTGCGTGACAGTAATCAAGACGGCATTGCTGACCAGAAAACGGTATTTCTGCAAAATTTAAACTCGCCGTTTGGAATGACCTTAGTGGGTAATATGCTTTATGTCGCAAATACAGATGCTTTAGTGCGATTCTCTTATCAGCCAGGTATGACCCAGATCAAAGAAAAAGGAACTAATGTATTAGACTTGCCTGCAGGCCCTTTAAATCATCACTGGACGAAAAATGTTATTGCCAATCCTGCAGGCAAGAAGCTCTACATTACGGTAGGCTCTAATAGTAATGTGGCTGAAAATGGCATAGCTCAGGAAGAAGGACGCGCCCTGATCATGGAATTGGACCTTTCTACAGGTCAAGCCCGGCCGTTTGCTACAGGCCTGCGTAATCCCAATGGCATGGACTGGCAGCCTCAGAGTGGAGCCTTATGGACTGTAGTGAATGAGCGTGATGAGCTGGGCAATGATCTGGTTCCTGATTATATGACCTCAGTAAAAGATGGCGCTTTTTATGGCTGGCCTTATAGTTATTATGGCCAGCATGTGGATACCCGGGTAAAACCGCAAAAGCCTGAACTGGTCGCGAAAGCAATTAAGCCAGATTATGCCTTGGGAAATCATACTGCATCACTGGGTCTGACATTTTATAAGGCTAATTTAATATCCCAATATCGTGATGGTGCACTCATTGGCCAGCATGGTTCCTGGAATAGGAAACCTCATAGTGGTTATAAAGTTATTTTTGTGCCATTTCAAAATGGTCAGCCTTCTGGTCAGCCTCAAGAGGTTCTGACCGGATTTTTAAGCAAAAATGGAGATGCATTTGGTCGGCCTGTGGGTGTAGCTACAGATGCTCAAGGCGCAATATTAGTTGCTGATGATGTAGGGAACGTGATTTGGCGAGTATCACCGAATCAATAAATAAGTAGATGCTAATAAAATAAAAGCCTTATAGTCTCTCCCAAAACTATAAGGCTTAGCGGCTGTAGTCTCTACTTTTATCACTTGCCATCCCAGTAAGTTCGCTGTCTTTCGACTTTATTATCATTGTAATGCGATTATTATCAGCTTTCCTTGCTGACTCTTTATGTGAAACATAATGTCAAAAATTGAGGAAACAGGATATAGAGTATTTGCTCCAATCGATGTAAGCTTAAACTTACAAAAAAATAATATATTTATACAAAAGTTAACATTATGTGAACTTTCCTATATTTTACAAAGGGCTTTATGACTAAAAATAATTTAATTGTAGTAGATAAATAATGTTAAAAAAATCATCTTTAAGGTTTTAAACAGCATTAAAATTAAAAGATATGATTTAAGAATCATCTTTTGCTTCAGGTTTGGCAGACAGGGTTCCATGTTATAGAAGATACTTATGAACACTTTAACTAAGGTAATTGATGGATCTGATTTCTCTGCCATATATGTGGTTGGGGATCTGCATGGTTGTTATAGCTTGCTCATGCAAGAATTAGAGAAAGTTCATTTTAATTTTGAGAAAGATCTACTGATTTGTACCGGAGATCTGGTCGATCGTGGTAATGAAAACCTGGAATGCGTTTCATTGCTAAGTCAGCCCTGGTTTTATTGTGTTCGCGGCAATCATGAGGAAATGTGTATCAAGGGCCGTGACGATGCATGGATTCAAGATATGCATGCGCAGAATGGTGGTGAGTGGTTCTATCTTTTATCAACCGAAAAACAGGATGAACTCAGTGAAATTTTTTCTGCACTTCCTTTGGCCATTGAACTAAACCTCGAGTATAAAAAGATTGGCATTTTACACGCAGATATTGCGCTTAATGACTGGAATGTATTTAAAAAGAAAATTGCAAAAGGTGAAAATAGAATTCCAGGCCTAACTTCAGCATATACCAATGCTCTTTGGGGTAGAGGGAGAATTCGCAATCATTCTTATCGCTATGGAACCGTTAAAAATATCGATGAGATCTATCTGGGTCATACGATTGTAAAAGAACATACCCAAATTGATAATTGCCACTATATTGATGTAGGTTCTTCTTATACGAAGAAGTTGTGTGTCATTAAAATAAAAGATGCTATAGCAAAAGCTAATTAAAAAAAATATTAATAACTTCTGCCTTTAAAATCAATTTGATAGCTCATTTTTATAAAAGGCGATCTACATTAATTTTTGAATGAGAAACTGTATTTTGTTCTATTTAATTTTGAGTAAGTATTCATACAATTAATTCATCTATAGTGAATTTCTCTCATCTTTTACTGAATTTATATCGTTTTACTCATCTCTAGATTCACGTTTAAATGAAGTTATACAGAAATTTGGCTTTATTTAAAAATTTAGGATAGTGAATCTCCATGGATAATCAATTTACATGCTCAATCAAGCGCATCCGTTTCGATGAAAATTATCAACCAGCAGACAACACACGTTTAACCACAAACTTTGCCAATCTGGCACGTGGTGAAAGTCGACAGGAAAATCTGCGCAGAACTCTGGCTATGATTAATCAGCGTTTTAATTCATTAGCGACAAGTGATAATCCTAAAGGCGACCGTTATTCCCTTGAAATTGACATTATCTCTGCGGAACTTGATGTTGAAGGCCATGGTCAAACTTTCCCTTTTATCGAGATGCTGAAAAGTACCGTCATTGATCATCAAACCAATGAACGCATTGAAGGCATGACTGGCAACAGCTTTTCATCTTATGTACGTGATTATGATTTTAGCGTTGTATTGCCAACTTTCAGTGATAAAGCTGATGCAAAGCTTGACGACTTTGGCGATTTGCACGGCAAACTTTATCAGCATTTAATTCATTCAGATGTGTTTAAGGCCGAGTTTAAGAAACAGCCGGTGATTTGCCTGAGTGTATCTACCACGAAAACCTATTACCGTACTGCACATGTGCATCCTGTACTCGGTGTGGAATATAAAAATGATGATTATTCACGTACAGATGCATACTTTAAGAAGATGGGCTTAAGCGTTCGCTATTTCAAACCTGAACATGGCAATGCGCCGTTGGCATTCTATTTTGCCGGTGACTTATTGCGTGATTACACGGACTTCGAACTTATCAGTGCGATCAGTACTATGGAAAGTTTCCAGAAGATTTATCGTCCTGAAATTTACAACACCAATTCACCTGCAGGTTTGATCTATCAACCAAGCCTGAATTATCAGGATTATTCGTTGACACAAATCGTTTACGACCGTGTGGAGCGTAGTCAATTAGCAGTTAAGCAGGGCAAATGGACAGAAGAAAATTTTATTAAGCCGTATAAAGACATTCTTGAAAAGTGGGCCGCAAATTTTACTGTAGATAATGCTCATCAAGAGCATACTGCCTGAATGAAGAAATAAATTAACGAATATAGAGATAGAAGATTAGACATGAGCATTTTACTCCCAACATCTACAGCTGGCAGCTTGCCGAAACCGTCTTGGCTTGCCGAACCTGAGCAACTTTGGTCACCCTGGAAACTGGAAGGCGAGCAGCTCCTTGAAGCCAAGCGAGATGCTTTGAGCTTGTCCCTACATGAGCAACTACAGGCAGGCATTGATATCGTCAGTGATGGCGAACAAACCCGTCAGCACTTCGTGACCACCTTTATTGAACATCTGGAAGGTGTGGATTTCGAAAAGCGTGAGACGGTGCGTATTCGAAATCGCTATGATGCGAGTGTGCCATCCGTCGTGGGTGCTGTCGCTCGCAAGAAACCTGTATTTGTAGATGATGCCAAGTTCTTGCGTAGTCAAACTAAGCAGCCAATCAAATGGGCGTTGCCGGGTCCAATGACCATGATCGATACGCTTTATGATGCTCATTATAAGAGCCGTGAAAAACTGGCTTGGGAATTTGCAAAAATCCTGAATCAGGAAGCACTTGAACTCGAAGCAGCAGGTGTAGATATCATCCAGTTTGATGAGCCTGCATTTAATGTATTTTTTGATGAAGTAAATGACTGGGGCATTGCCACATTAGAACGAGCGCTTGAAGGTCTGAAATGTGAAACAGCAGTACACATCTGCTATGGTTACGGTATCAAAGCCAATACGGACTGGAAAAAGACTCTAGGTTCAGAGTGGCGCCAATACGAAGCAATTTTTCCGAAACTGCAAAAGTCTAAGATCGACATTGTTTCACTTGAATGCCAAAACTCTCATGTACCAATGGATCTGATTGAATTGATTCGTGGCAAAAAAGTCATGGTCGGTGCTATAGATGTAGCAACCAATCAAATTGAAACACTAGAACAGGTTGCAGATACTTTACGAAAGGCGCTTCAGTTCGTGGATGCTGACAAGCTGTATCCTTCAACCAACTGTGGTATGGCACCTTTATCGCGTCAAGTCGCACAAGGCAAACTGAATGCTTTAAGTGCTGGCGCAGCTATTGTTCGTCAAGAACTGACAGCCTGAGTATTCATTTGTCTTAAGAGCTGTATAAGGAATACATGTACTTTTACCGCTCTTCATCAAAGCGATAGTCAATTAGGGATTTAAGAGATGATTGAAGCGACTGACTTTAGAAATGCCATGTCCTTACTCACCACAGCAGTGAATGTCATTACAACCTCGGGTGAGACAGGAATGCATGGTTTTACGGCATCTGCAGTATGCAGCGTGACTGATACACCACCGACATTGCTGGTCTGTATGAATCAGTCATCTCGTTCACATGTGCATTTTATTGAGAACAAAATTTTGTCAGTGAACGTCTTAGGTCCACAGCACGAACAGATTTCTAATGCATTCGCATCCAGCAAATTCAGTTCTGAACGAAGATTTCAATTAGGTTCTTGGACAATACTAAAAACAGGCTCACCTGTACTAGGCGATGCATTAGTGAGTTTTGACTGTGAAATCGAGAATATCCAGCAAGTAGGGACACATAGTATCTTTATGTGTCGAGTGGTTGCGATTCAACGGAGCGAACAAGATCAGAGCCTGGTGTATTTTAATCGTACTTACCATTCGGTTGGACAGTTAGAATTTGCTTGAATGAAAATGAGAAAAATGACAATAAGATAATGTGGATTTTCTCATTTTTAAGATTTGTATCGAATTTAACAAATCAAAAGCAATCGATATTCACCCTCATTTTCAACCGGAGCCCGATGTACACAAGGTAGCGCTCTTTGGGCTGGATGATCGACTGCCAATCGCCAAAGATGTCCCTGACCTAAATTTACAGGTTTTGCATCAGGCTTAGGTTGATAATGCAGATCAAAGAAATACTCTTCCAGAAAACCTTCAAATCCGGCTTCTGGGCCATCATATAATTCTTTCAGCTTTGCCCTGATTTCTGGAATCAGAATCTTTTGTTCCACCTGATCATTAGGCAAGATATCGCTTGCAGCACCATGATAGGTACATAAGAAAGTATCTGTTTCAATCGGAGAGCGATCGACATGGAATGAATAGACATCTGTAGTAATGAAATCGAGCTCATTATCCCGTTCATAGCATTTGAGCAGATTGAGTGAAGGGGAAGCGCCGTAGTCAGTCAGTAGCTGTATATCTTCTAAGATAATCTTTCTTGCCAGATGACCGCTTTCTGACAGCTGGAGTTTCATAAGATCATCAATTGAAACTTCAGTCATATTTTCCTGTAAATGAAGCTTATTCACGATCTCGGCAAAATCACCCGCTAAATTTCTAGACCAGCAAATCGCATTCATCGCACCCTTAAAATCCGAATTAACGAGTTCTGAAAAGTTTGAGACTACACGAATTTGTTTATTGCCTGAAAATTGATTATGCATGCTTAAGTGAAATGACTTATGAACTATGCCTAATATTACCCTTAGATTCCTCAAAATAACTTTATGAGCTCATAAAAAAAGAGATTTTAAAACCTAAAATCTCTTTCCTTTCACAGTATCTTAATTTTCAGCTTGTGCTTTGGCTGCAATATTACTTTTATAGATAAAAAATAGTGCAACAGCTAATAGGGCAATTGCTGCTAGTCTGGATCCATCTAAATGAATCACCGGATTATTCAACCATCCAAAATGATCGATGAGCAGACTCATTAATAACTGGCCACTAATGACGGCGACAGTGGTGGCAGCAGCGCCCAGTCTAGGCATAGCAAATACAATCGTAAGCATATAGGCCACACCAAAAAATGCACCTGTTAATTGCCATCTTGGGGCTGTGAATAAATTCAATGCATGGTTGGGTTCAAGAAAGAAAGCGATTAGAAAACTGACTAGAGCACCTAAGACAAATGTCAGCCAAGAACTTTCTAATACACCTACTTTAGCACCCAAACGACCATTAATTGAAGATTGAGCACATAAAACTGCTCCGCCAAAAATAACGACTAATAACATTATATAAATCATGGAGAAGCTTCCTTATTGAATAAGCCATAATGCAGCTAAAATAGCTACCAGCGCGCCAATACGATATTTGTCTACAGCCCGTTTATGGCTACCTAACAAACCCCAGTGATCAATAATAAGACTGGTTGCAACCTGGCCAAACAGGATGCCCACCATGGTCAGGCCAACGCCAATATGAGGTGTCGCTACAGTTAAAGCCACTACATATATAGGGCCTAATATACCGCCAGTCAGTTGCCACCGTGGCTGCTTGAACATGAGAGAAAGCTTTGGACGGCTGAAGATCAACCCCAAGGTTAAGAGCAGTGATCCGATCGCGAAAATTCCCAAGGTCGCCCAGAAATGCCCAATTTCTTCCCCGAGTGGACCCAGTAAACCCGCTTCAACAGATAACCCCATACCTGCAAGAACGACTAATGGGAAAATCCACAACTGTTTCATATATGCTTTCCAAAGGAAGAAAGCAACGAATTATATTCTCTTATTTAAAAGCTACAATTCCGCAATTTTTCAAAACATAATTGCTATTATGACAATAATAAAATGATTGAATTAAATTCAGGGATAGATCAAGTATGCAACTCAATGCATTACGCTATTTTGTGATGGTGGCAACGACAGGCAGTTTTTCAGCTACGGCAAAGCATTTTCAGGTTCCATCTTCCTCAGTATCTCGTTTTATTTCCAAACTTGAACAGGAAATTGGGCAACAACTTTTTTATCGTAATACACGCTCTGTTCGGCTAACTGACATAGGAGAAAAGTACTTTGTGCAAATTAAGGAAGTGCTGGATACGCTAGATCTGGCCAATGAAGAAATTTCTGGTAAAAATGCGATCAGAGGGTTAATTCGTATCAATACAGCGGTTGCGCTGGGAAGGCTACATATATCGCGTATAGTGAATAAATTGCATGATAGCTATCCAGATCTTTCAGTCGAGCTAATCTTGACGGATACTTTTATTGATCCTGTACAAGAAGGCGTAGACATTGCGATAAGGATTGGCTCATTACAGGATTCAGCATTAATTGCACGCAAGGTCTGTGATCAACAATATGTGCTGTGTGCGAGTCCTGCATATCTTGAAAAATATGGAACTCCACATTCTCCACACGAGATTCAGAATCATCAATGTCTGGTATATAAGGGCGTTTCCGGAAGCCAACGCTGGTATTTCCGTCAGCAAGAGCATGACACTCCGGTTTTAATTGAGCCACAAGGGCCTTTAAGAAGTAATAATGCAGAAGTCCTGGTAGATGCGGCATTGGAAGGACGGGGGATTGTATTATTTCCAACCTGGATTTTTATGGAAGACTATTTCAAAACACATAAACTGGTTCAACTCCTTCCTGACTGGATCAGTACAGTAGAGCCTTATTCTATAGGGATTCATCTGGTTTCTCCCGAAAACAGAATTCGTTCACAAAAAGTCAGAACTGTGCTTGATTTCATTTTAAAAGAAATTGGAGATCCGCCGTACTGGGATAATATTCTTAAATTATAAAATTTTTATGATCTAATTAGAGAAAGCTTCAATGGTTTTTTAGTTATCCCTTTTTTGATCAACAAGGATTCTAAGGAAGAGCTAAGATGAAAAGCATAAAATGGATGAATTTATACGTTTTTAGATTTCTGATTTTAGATTTTATCTACACATTGCAATTGCAAAATTCTTAACTTTCCTTAAATGTATCTGCATTATTGCTATAAATCCAAAATTAAAATAAAAAAGCCTATCTCATTCGAAATAGGCTTTTTTACCTCTGAGGAATCTTCTCGCCATTTAATTCAGTAAGAATGCTATGGCTTAAAGACTGATAATCATATTATGAGAATATAAATAGTTTTTCAAACATAATTTAAATTTTATTTGATTAAATTATTACGAATGTCACTTGTGCTTTCAGGATGGTGCAGGAGCTTCTTTTCAATAATCTGTGCTTTCTCCTGAAGAATTTGTACTAATTTTTCCAGATTTACAAAATCAAATCTATTTTTTGAAGCTAATAAAGTAAGCGCTAAAGGTGGCTCTTTAAGAGAGAATTTAACTGGTACAGACAAACCTGCAACTTGAGGATCAAGTTCACCACTAGAATAATAATATCCCTGTTTTTTGATCTTTCTCATTTGTTCCAGAAAAGCGGTTTCATTCTGCACAAATCCCACTTCTGCAAATGCATCTGCATAACGTTGATAATAGTCAAGCAACACTTGTTTCGGTAAATGTGCCATGATGACTTTTGAAGATGAACCTACATAGACAGGACGTGGACAACCGCGTCCGAATGAAAGCAGATGTGCATTTTTAAAGACTTCGTCATGTAAGTCGATACAAGAATCATAATTGAGATGAGTCAATATACAAGAGAACTCAGTCCGTTCGACGATTTCCTGCATAAAGGGAATGCTGATCTGAACCAAAGGATCAGTTTTTCTTGAAATATAATCCAGAACAGCAATTTTCGAACCCAGCGTATAGTCACCGGATGTGCCACTGATTCGCTGTAATAATTCAGCCGATACCAATTCTTTTAAATAGCGATAACTGGTAGGTTTGGAGAGGTTTAATTCTTCACTGATGATATCTACATTAATCACTGAACGTGATAACGAAAATAGATCGAGAACCGTAAGAATTTTTCCAAAACTTGCTTGCGCCATAAAAAAAACCTGAAGTGCTGACTATTGAAAAAGGTGATGACTCACTTTAGCTTAAAAGAGGGTAGTAGAGGCAACTATTTACCTAAAATTCTCGGATAATGAGGATATAGGAAGAAAAGAGATAAATATTCAGCTTAACGGCCTATGCAATGATAAAATCATACTTATTCTCATATAGAGATATTTTTATTGACAATAAAGCGTTTATTTGAAAAAATTACTTACACAAATATCCAATGATGAATAATTAAGCAAATCATTATCTTTTGCTTTTTATATTTTCATCAACCAGTTTCAGTTTAATCAGCTGAATATTCTAATTTTATAGACTTTCAACAAGTAAAAATTTTGTCACTGAGTTCTTTGGGCTTGGTGGGCAGGTTATTTGCTTTAGAAAATAAAATAAGCTCTTAGAGAGAAACCATGCTGCTTATAAAATCTTTACTCGCATTTCGTCCAAATAAAATGGACTGGATTTTTGCGACTAAAACGTTTGTGGCTGGTATTTTGGCGCTCTACGTTGCGTTGAGTTTAGATCTTGCTTACCCGATTTGGGCGATTGGCACAGTTTTCGTTATTGCCAATCCTTATACGGGGATGACCGCTTCAAAAAGTATCTATCGTGTACTAGGTACTTTATTAGGCGCAATTGTGGCAGTTGCAGTTACTCCTTGGCTAATCAATACACCGTGGTTGTTTACGCTGTTTTTATCCTGTTGGGTTGGTCTTTGCTTATATTTCTCTCTGCTTGATCGTACACCGCGCAGTTATATATTGATGCTGGCTGGATATACGACTGTCATTATCTGCTTCAATATCATTTACTTTATTGATACTGCCTCATTATTTGATATGGCGGTAGGACGCTTTCTGGAAATTACTATTGGCGTCGTTTGCAGCGCGATTGTGACGACGACCATATTTCCAATGCATATTGGCCCCGCAGTGAAAAGTCGTGTCAGTAAAACCTTAGCGGATACTCAGCAGATTTTTAATAAAATTCTATTGGAACCACGTCAAGATCAGAACTATACAAAAGCTTTAAGCAAGTTGGCTGGAGATATTGCAGATATTCATGTCATGGCTGTGCATTTAAGCTATGAAAAGTCAGCTCTACAAGGAATGACCAAACCACTGCAGGAAATGCTGAACCAGATCACAATGCTGGTGAGTAATTTGGTGGCGATGTCTGAACGCATGCAACAGTTAGACTTCATTGATACAGGATATCGCCAGTCATTGGCAGATTTACATTCCAAAATTAATACATATCTAACAGATGAACATCTATTGAAAGAGTCTGAATTGAATCAGCTTCCTACTGATTTTGAAATAGATTTCCTAAAAATTTTTGAACATTCAAAAGATGAGCAAATTGTAATATTGAAAAGTTTGAAAATGGATATCCGTCATTTTATTCAGAATATCCATGCAATTAAGTTGATCTGGCAGCGAATCCAACAAGGGGATACTTCACTGCCTGAAATGATTGTTCCACTTACTACAAACTATCCAACCCTGCATCGTGATCATGGCGTAGCAGTGCGGGGCGGGGTTTCTGCATGCCTCACAGTTTTTATTGCTACTGCCTTTTGGATCTTAAGCGGCTGGAAAGCTGGATTTATGCTGGCTGAAATGGCTGCGATCAGTGCATGTATCTTAACGGCGCTGGATAATCCGGTGCCTGCATTGAAGCTGTTTATTCGCAGTAGCTTATATGCTTCGATCGTGATCTTCATATATGCCTATGGAATTTTTCCAAATATTATAGAATTCTGGCAGTTAGCACTTGTACTTGCACCATTCTGCATATATTGCCTGATGCTTTTTTTGCATCCACCCTTGGTTGGAATTGGCTTGCCTTTGTTGATGGGTACGATCATGGGACTGAATTTTCAGAACCGTTATACCCTGGATCAAATTTCTTTCTTCGATGCAGCGATTGGTACAGTGATTGGGCCAATCATCGCTGTATTTATTATCCATATGATCCGTGCAATGTCGCCTGATATAACCGTACAGCGCATTTTGGCCATTCATAACCGAGCCATTCGTCAGGCACTGTATATTCCTTATGGGGTACGGTTCCGTATTCATTTACGTACGATGATGGACCGCATCGGGGTATTAAATACTAAAGCAGTAGAATCTGAAGATCTGAAAAATAAAATCAATCAAGCACTCATTGAATCCAGCGCCGTCGTGGATCTGGCACGGTTACAGGAACTCATACTCAAGTTACCTGAACAGCAGCCTTTGACCCAGCAACTCGAAGATCTTCAAATACAGCTGGATGAATATTTTCGTGCCAAAGAAATTGGACAAAATTATGATGCTGCCTTCACACAGTTAATTAACAACATACAGGCTCTAGAAGCAGATCTCATCATGCAGGAACATACAGATGTTGTAGAACGGCTGCATATTTCACTCAACAATATTCGTAGCAGTTTATGTCATATCAAGACACCGCCAAGATATGCAGGCGCAGGAGATTAATACATGGGAGAGCTGAATATCTATGGTGTGTATGTGCCGATTTTATTAATTCAAGCTGTGATTGCCTATGTACTGCTCAGAATCTTGATGAAGTGGCTAGATAAACTAGTCGCAAATGACTGGATCATCATGCCGAATATTTTCTACTTATGCATTTACGTACTTTTGCTGGGCGCCGTCCATTGGGCAGGCTTATTACTATGAGGCCTGATATTAAAATGATTGAGGAAAACCGTATATGACATCTGTCAATTTACGCAAATATTTGCGACCTGTACTTTTGACGGTAGTGGCTGTTCTCGCCATTTTAGTGATTCGACATATCTGGAATTATTATAATTCTGAGCCATGGACGAGGGACGGGCGTGTACGTGGTGATGTTATTCAGGTGTCATCAGATATTTCAGGCCTGGTCACAGAAGTACTGGTGCAAGATAACCAGACCATTAAGAAAGGGCAGCCATTATTTAAAATTGATGTTGAACGTCAAGAACTAGATGTTGAAGAAGCTCGTGCGGATCTTGCGAAAGCGAAAGCAGGTTTAGCGCAAGCTGAGGCTGAACTGGCGAACGCTAAAGCCAATGTCGTGAAATCCCAAGCAAGTATTCATCTGGCAGACAAAAATGCGAACCGTTATTCAAGCTTAATGGATGGTGCTATTTCAAAACAGGAACAGGATCAGATTTTTGCTGCACGAGATGAATCACATGCCGAGCATGAGCAGTCCTTAGCTGCAATCGAACAGACCAAAGCGAATATCGAACAGCAAAAAGCATTAATACAAGTCGCCGTGAATAACCTCAATCTCGCGCAACTTAATTTACATCGTTCAGAAGTTGTTGCTCCGGCAAATGGCACATTATCAAATTTTGAATTAAAAGAAGGGAACTATGTCAAAGTTGGCCAAGCGGTTGCAGCATTACTAGATCGCAAACAGCTCTATGTAGTAGGTTATTTTGAAGAAACTAAACTGGATAAAATTTACGTGGGAGCACCTGCCATCATTCAGCTGATGGGTGATTCGCAAAAACTTAAGGGCCATGTGCAAGGTATTGCCTCGGGGATTGAAGATCGCGAACGTACTGCTGGTTCAGGTCTTTTAGCGAATGTAAATCCAACCTTTAGTTGGGTGCGTTTAGCCCAACGTGTCCCTGTTAAGATTATTCTGGATGAATTACCAAAGAATGAACTTGCCTTCGTTGCAGGGCGAACAGCAACAGTGCATATAGAAAAGCAAGGAAAAAACTGACCTGTAATTCAATAACACAAGGTTCTTTACGAAAAGAGAACCTTGTTATGAATCCTGATTTAAAAAGATCAAATAGCTATATAAAAACAGTAATAATAAGAAGTATGTAATTTGGCCATTAAATTACCTTGTCATTACATTTTTATTGACCATTCGTTCAAATTTTTATATTTTCGTATGAACTTTTTTTAAACAGGAGGAAATTTTTATTATGAATGATGTAAGGCTTTTATATGTAAGTAAGTTCAAAGATGAGAGATATTCTACCTCTGAACTTTATAATATTTTAACAGAAGCCTTAGAATTTAATGAGTTACACAAAATCTTTGGCGCACTCTATTTCGGTAATAATTATTTTGTCCAGTGTTTGGAAGGCACTGAAGAAAGTGTAAAAGACCTTTTCTATAATCGAATAGTTAAAGATCCACGCCATAAGAACTGTGAAATTCTCTCTTATGAACTAATCGACTCATATCTTTTCTCCAGTTGGCACATGAAGTATGCCAATGTCCATAATGATCTCATTGAGTTCTTTATCAAGAATCATCATGATGGATTTAATCCTTATCTCCTGGAACCAGACACTATTCCTGCTTTTATAGAATTACTCAGACAGCACGAAGATGATTTATACAAAGCCCAGGTGATGGCTTAGTCAGATTAAGATGTAACATGTGATATGTTAATTTAAAGAAATTGCTATATTACATGTTATATTTATAATTTTAAGTTATTGAAATTTATATAATAATTAAATTTTTAGTTTTAAAAAATAGAGATGGTTAACCGTCTCTATTTTTTAATAGATTTAAAATTCCGAGACAACTTAAATAAATTCCAGCACTTCAAGTCTCAATATTTAAAATATTTCCTGATTACATATTTCTATTCTTGAAATAAAATCGAGAGGCATAGTTAGTCTTTCAGCAGTTATTGTTTCGAAATGAACCCAGATAGCTGCGTCTCTATTCTCAAAACTAATACTTACAAGCTTAACCAAGTCATAGGGTTCAACATTGTGAGTCAAGATAATATTATAAAAGTGATCTGAGCGTACGTAAGAGATAAGCATTTGATGAATAGCTACTTGTTCATCGCTACTTAGCTCACTATATTTACTTAGTTCAGGTAAATCATGTTGTCTGTTCACTTTAGTCCTTATCGATCTTCAAGTTTTTTATAGAGGACCAGAATTTTATCAATTTAGACAGGGCAGCATTTAGTTGTTTTGTATAAATAATTGAACTTTTTATGAATGATGCTGAACAACAACGCTAGCCAGATTAAAGCGCACACTATAATTAAAACTGTAACTATAAGAGCGTAGAAAACAATGTCTCAAATAAAAATTTATGCTTTAAATAAAACAATCGAACTACATAGAATAGAACTGAGTAAAGCTATTCATCAAGCTTTAGTCAAAGAGCTAAATTGTCCCGAGAAAAGATTTTTCAACGATTTATACCTTTAGAGTCTGAAAATTTTATTTACTCAAAGGATCGATCCAGATCTTAGACCATTATCGAGATTTGAATGTTTGAAGGAAGAACAAAGAGACCAAGAGAGTATTTATTTAGGCTTTATTTAAAAATATAAGTCATTTATGTGGGATTAAATCCAATGATATTGAAATAACTATATTTGAAACTCCTAAAGAAAACTGGGGTATTCGAGGGAAAATTGCGGATGAGCTTCATCTAGGTTATGAGGTAAATATTTAAGTGATTTATATAAAGAAAACTTTCAAACTAATCTTAATAACTACGTTTTAACACGACGAGGATGAAAAAGACATATTAACTAATTAGTGAGTGCTACATACAGGAATAGGCTATATGCATAATATCTTATTTAACATAATATACATTATACGAAGTAGTGTATTTTAAGCCTTTGATTCTAAAGACTTTGTTGGTTTAATATCTTTAAGTACTGGACGTGGCGGTACTTTTGAAAAGTCATACTCAAATTCAAAATCAAATGAAGCTGGCAACTGAACATCTTTAAAACGATAGAAATTACCTGAACCTTTAAGCTTAAAGATTTGTTCTTTAGAACCAATAGCGTCCAGATCAGATTCAGCGAACGGCTGCAAAGCATGAATGTTTAAATTATCGTATGGTGTAGCTACACCCTTATTTCGACCGTTTTCAGGTGTAAATTCGCCTTTAGACATTTTTAAACCAATTACGGTTAAAGTTTGGATTTGTGACATTTTTTAAGCTCCTAAGCTACTTGGTAATTAAATTGCGACTGTGGTTCTACATACCATTCCGGCAATTGTTGGTTAAAATCAATCTCGACGAGCTTGACGAAAGGAATAATGTTATTGGCCTTTTCAGTGTGGAGATTCTGAAGATAAGCCTTAGAAAAACCGCATAAACATAAGTCAGCAATAAGCCTATGAAATGAAGTCTTTGAATATGTGGTTTTAAGTTCTGTAATGCCTTTTACTCTGATTAAGCAATACATGGCAAATAAATTACGTACTTTGGTATGTGATACCTTGCCCGATTTGGTCAAAACTATTTCTGACTTCTCAATGGCTTCAAGTACACTTGTATCATCGGTTAGTTTCATAGTTTGACCTCTTAGAGCTTCAAAAATGCTATGAGTAGCTTTAGTCCAAAGTGTTTGAAGTAAATTAGGGTTTTGCTTTTGAAAGCGGATTAATTCAAATAAATTTGTTGGGATACCATTACGTTCTAGCCATCGTTTTTTTAGACGAGATTCAAAACGTAAAAGACCAATAGTCCATTCAATAAGTCTTTGATCAGACATAACTTGAATAACTCGAATTGCTGATTTATCTAATTTTTTTGCTTGTTGTTGTTGTTCAGCAAATTGAGCCATAAATTCGTCATGCTTTAGATAGCATTTATGTTGAACTAAGCGAGAAGTTTCACCGCCCCAGTAACGCGATGTGTCATAAGCCTTTTTACTAATTCGAGTCTGGCCATTTGAAACATTTCCAAGATATTCGAGAACTTTTTTAGCTGTAGTCTGATCTTTTACACGGCAAGAATAAGTTACATCTATGTGAGAAACCCAAGCACTAGGCCAGTCAAGCATACAAGCAAGAACAGGATAAGCTTCATGAAGAAAGCCGATCATTTCCATAGCGCCCTGCTCTATGTTGTCCGATCCAAAGACATTGTGACCCTGTAACAACTTTGCAGGGCTAGCTTTGATTTGAACGTAGGGAGCATAAGAAGAATCGAAAAAAACTTTCATAGCCATACCCGTATAGTGAGTAGGAACAGACTCATAAGGATGGAATAAATGAGAGTTATGGACTTCCCCGTCTTCATCTTTATAGACAGAACGAGAAGCTAAAGGGATTTCAAGACTATGAAGATCAACATCTATAAAGAAATAACGGCCTTCAGCATCTACTGAATAGAAGCTTGAATCGAAAGGCGCGTTAATACAGATATGATCTAACATAAAAAAGTTACCAAGTAACTAGGTTTAAAACATTAAACAAAATTTACAAGTAACTTGTCAACCTATAAAACGAGTTAACATTAATTAAGTTACCAAGTTGTCTAGTTACAAAGGATTTACAATGAGCAAAGTCTATAAAATCAGAAGTGAAGAAGTTGAAGATGTGAAAGAAACATTGATGAAATTCGTAGTAGCTAAAAAATCTTTAATGGCAGAAAGCGACGTAATACATGCATTAATCAAATATCATTTGAAAGATTTGAAAGCTGAAGAAGTAATTAAGTACAGACAAGAAGTATTAGGGAAAGATGAATAATTCCTGTTAAATTCCCATTTTTGGGACTAGAGTCCACCATTAGAAGATGTGGACTCACCTTCTCTACTGGTGAAATGATGAAGTACATAATAATCACAGTTTTATTTTTTATAGCTCAAGAAAGCCAAGCAAAAGAAAAAATAGAAATTGAATATGATACGAAAACAGAAAAGATAAAAATAATATCACCAAGTAAAAATGATAAATGCTTGAATGAATTAAAAAATGAATCATCTAAAAGACTAATAAAGTCTGCAACTAGAGAGAAAAAAGGAAAAGTAAGAATGAAGTTTTACTGTATGGAAGATTTCGTATAATGCGGATTGATGTTAAAAAGTCCTGTGAGTAATGGGAAGTTTCTCACTAGGACTTAGTAACATAATCACGGCTACATTATACGAAATCAGTCTTTAGGCTTAATATCATAATTATTAAACAAATACTCGACTACACGTTTGAATCTCTTATAAACAATTGCTCTCTGATCTCTTAGATCGTTATAAATTAAAACCTCTGTAAACAAAGAAGCCATTAAATCTTTTTCAGGAATTGATAGCTGAGAATCTTCCTCTAGCTTAAAACCTAATTCAGCTAAAATAATTTTATGCTTTAAGTCTTTAGCTTTTTCATCAGAAATCTTTTTACCTTTGTAAAAATAACCATTAATAGGATCATAAGAAATATGATCCATAGAATATAAACTTGCCATTAACGTCTCCAGTAAATATAAAACACCCTTCAGTCTCTAAGATATTTAGCAACCTCTGACATTGTTTTAAAAGTCTCTAAAAGTTCCCAAGTAAGTTCAGACTCAACATAAGTAAAAATACTAAATGTGCCATCATCATTAAACTCAATTAGATAATCATCTCTGCCTAAATAACGCATAGACTTACAATCATCTTCAAACCAAATATCAGGCATTGTTCTCTCCAGTGGCTATTATCATTCGACGAAAATGGGAACCCCAACCCATTTTCTAAATTCTCCCGATCTTAAATTAAAAGGGAGCTTTGTAATCAGAGGGAAGAAGTTTCAGGATTTAATTGTGGTTGTTCGGGAACACTCCGTTCCCTCTGTTCAGGCTGTGAATAGGCATATTGGTTTTGTTGTTGTGGTGCTTTGGCATAATTGAAAGGACGATAACCAGACAACCATTTTCTGCAATCCTCTTGGGATACATTAGACATATAATTGCCCTGCTGATCTATAGCCATGAGCCGTCCATTTGCAAGCGTCATAACGCCCGACATTCTTGGGAAGTCTTGTGGCTGAATTTGTGGTTTATATTCGAAGTCATACGGCTTATCAGGATCATAGACAACAGCCTGAAATACTTGTCCATCTGGAAGAACAGTAGATTGTTGTTTTGTTAGTTGATCGAACCATGTAACGCATTCAGGCATATCAAGGTTGATAGCCTTTCTACATTCAATATCAGGATTAAAATTTTCTTTTGCTTGGAGTAGCAATTGTTCTTCTGTTTTGCTCGGATCGCTTACAGTAATTACTTCATATTCAGGTTGTTCTATTGCTTTTTCTTGTACTACTTCATCTTTAGGAAATAAACCAAAAAAGCCAGTTTCAGAAGCCTTTGAATAACTCAAAGCAAAAATTGCTATAGGTATTGCAAAGAAAGCCATATAAAGCAAAGGTACACGCTTTTGAATGTTATGCACATTAGAAGATACATAATACTTATATAGATTTTTTGGATAGCGGAAACGCTTTACAGATAGAGCCTGTTTTCTTGTAGCATTTGCAAAATAAGTCTGAACCTCTGCAAACTCATAAATCATTGCAACATCTAAGCCCCATAATCTACGCATAACATAATGCACAGAACAAGCAGCTCGCACTTGTTCACGTAATAATTTTGGGTTTTGAGTAATCAAATAAATGTCAAAGCCAAAGTGACCGTGCAACGTTAGAGAATCACCAATATCTAATATTTCTGCTTTACGTTTTTTTTCAGCATCAGTTCGGGCAGTACCTAACAGATCCTGAGCACTAAAAGCAGGATGTTCATGTGCTTCATCAAAAAAGATGATTGAGCCATCAGGAAGATCACGCCAGTCAAAAGGTTTTTCAGGCGTTGAATTAATGGTTAATACACCTGGGTAATTCATGCCGATGATATTTGTATAAATACGTCTATTTGGATGCTTTCTTGATAATTGATCAATTAAAGACATGCAGTAAAGACTTTTACCTGTTCTGGGTGGTGCAGAGATTAATGTTTGCATTTTTATTTACCTCTTTAGCAAGGAAAAGCGCGGGCGTCGTCGTCGAAACTCCTCCTCCTTCCTTGCTTATCCTTTGCCTAGGGCTAATTTTGAAGATTTAATAAAAGCAGCCGTACCAATTGCAGACATGATTACAGACAAGGCTTGTGGAATTTTTAAAATACCCATAATGCCCATAATATCGGCAGGTACATTGTTATATAGACCGAGCATTGCATTTTGAGCTTGCATCACTAAATCATTGATGAATGTATAAGAAACAAAGGCAAGACCAGCACCTAAAAGGAGCTTGGCAACCAGTGACGAAGCAAATGCAGCAAGAATAGTTATAAGTATCTGTGGCATTATGATTTACTCGTAATAATGTAAGCACCGTACAAGTACGAAGCTATAAGAATTAAAGTTCCGAAAATCGCTAATTTGTCGCACCACATAGCGAAGCTAAAAGACTTCGAGAAAGTCTTTCCTGTAAATAATTGGAATGAAAGAGTTCGATCCGCAGGACAAGCAGCAGAACCGCTAAAAATATTTGTTTTAAAATCTTGTGGTGTTAGAGCCTTTTCAGGTACAGCATCATTTCCAAATGGATCATCACCCTCGTCAAAAGTGAGCAAATCTTTTATATCGGAAAGCAAAGAATTATTTTCATCAAGTTTTGCATTGGTTTCTGTTAAGTCTGTGCCGTCACCTGTTCCACCCTCAGAACCTCCGTCCTGATCCATTTTCCCTAAAATGGCATCTAATTTATTGGATAAAACAGAAGTCATATTTTTAATGACGTTTTCTAACTTATCGAGATTAATAATTGTATTGGTTGTGGTGTTGGTAGTTGTATTCGTTGTGGTGTTGGTAATAGTGGTATTGTTATTTGTTGTTTGAGTAGAAGTGCTTTCACTTGTAGATGTAGAAGTGCTTTCACTTGTTGATGTATTGTTCGTAGGTGGTTTGTTTGGGTCAGATGGGTCAGGTGTTCCATCGGGTTTATTGGGATCGTTTTGAGCGGGTGGAGTTGCGCCACAATTCAGACCTGTTGAAATAGCGGAACAAGTCATGCCAGGCTCAATATCAACATCGACACAAGAACGTAATTTGTACTGACAATTTTGTACGCAAACATAACTACCGCTAGAAGTAGGAACTTTTAAATCTACACTTTGAGCTGATGGACATGATTGAGAAAGAACAACAATTGTATTTCCTCCCCCATGATTACAGGCGTACTGAGTACCTTGAGTATTCCACTTAACACATTTAACAGAAGATTGAGCAACCTTAAAATGTGCTGCGTAAGCCTGAGCAGGAGTAGGGAAAACTAAAGTAGAACCACCAACGGACCAAGAAGCAAAAGTATTAAAAGAAGTAAAAGTTAAAATAAAAAAAACTAAATATTTAAACGCTTTCATAAAACCCCCAAATATTTAATTTCTTATTTAAACAGACGATAAAAAGCCAAGAAAAGAACAGCTAGGATAATCCAGTTAAGGTCGCTTTCTGTCATTTTCTTGGCTCCAAATATTAACGACCGAAGAAGCCGATAACTTTTTTAGCACCGTAAATTACTACAACAATACCCAACGCCCAAAGAGCACCTGTTTCAATGTTCGCTTCAGCATCAGCACCAGTTAAGGCAGTTGACACATCAAGAGCATTGGCATTACTTGACATAAGAGCAGTTGAAACAGTAGCCCCTAAACCATAAGTAGCAACGTTTTTACGATTGATAACCGCTAAGCGGTTTTGAGTTGTTTTTTTCATGAGATGAGCCTCAGTTAGTTATTAAAAGAACCGCATTATTTTTTTGACTACAAAGACCAATGCGAAGATCCCAATAGCCCACTGGAGAATCACATCACGATCCGCCCCAGTTAATTCAGGCAAAAAGCTAGCTTCCTGCCATTCTGTACAAACTTGTGCAGTACCTGCCGAAGGTGGAGTTAAGGTTTTGCACTCGTAAGACATTCTTTAAAATCCTGTTATAATGTTTATAAGTTATTGATATTTAACAGATTATACATTATACGAAGTAGTGTATTTTAAGCCTTTGATTCTAAAGACTTTGTTGGTTTAATATCTTTAAGTACTGGACGTGGCGGTACTTTTGAAAAGTCATACTCAAATTCAAAATCAAATGAAGCTGGCAACTGAACATCTTTAAAACGATAGAAATTACCTGAACCTTTAAGCTTAAAGATTTGTTCTTTAGAACCAATAGCGTCCAGATCAGATTCAGCGAACGGCTGCAAAGCATGAATGTTTAAATTATCGTATGGTGTAGCTACACCCTTATTTCGACCGTTTTCAGGTGTAAATTCGCCTTTAGACATTTTTAAACCAATTACGGTTAAAGTTTGGATTTGTGACATTTTTTAAGCTCCTAAGCTACTTGGTAATTAAATTGCGACTGTGGTTCTACATACCATTCCGGCAATTGTTGGTTAAAATCAATCTCGACGAGCTTGACGAAAGGAATAATGTTATTGGCCTTTTCAGTGTGGAGATTCTGAAGATAAGCCTTAGAAAAACCGCATAAACATAAGTCAGCAATAAGCCTATGAAATGAAGTCTTTGAATATGTGGTTTTAAGTTCTGTAATGCCTTTTTCTCTGATTAAGCAATACATGGCAAATAAATTACGTACTTTGGTATGTGATACCTTGCCCGATTTGGTCAAAACTATTTCTGACTTCTCAATGGCTTCAAGTACACTTGTATCATCGGTTAGTTTCATAGTTTGACCTCTTAGAGCTTCAAAAATGCTATGAGTAGCTTTAGTCCAAAGTGTTTGAAGTAAATTAGGGTTTTGCTTTTGAAAGCGGATTAATTCAAATAAATTTGTTGGGATACCATTACGTTCTAGCCATCGTTTTTTTAGACGAGATTCAAAACGTAAAAGACCAATAGTCCATTCAATAAGTCTTTGATCAGACATAACTTGAATAACTCGAATTGCTGATTTATCTAATTTTTTTGCTTGTTGTTGTTGTTCAGCAAATTGAGCCATAAATTCGTCATGCTTTAGATAGCATTTATGTTGAACTAAGCGAGAAGTTTCACCGCCCCAGTAACGCGATGTGTCATAAGCCTTTTTACTAATTCGAGTCTGGCCATTTGAAACATTTCCAAGATATTCGAGAACTTTTTTAGCTGTAGTCTGATCTTTTACACGGCAAGAATAAGTTACATCTATGTGAGAAACCCAAGCACTAGGCCAGTCAAGCATACAAGCAAGAACAGGATAAGCTTCATGAAGAAAGCCGATCATTTCCATAGCGCCCTGCTCTATGTTGTCCGATCCAAAGACATTGTGACCCTGTAACAACTTTGCAGGGCTAGCTTTGATTTGAACGTAGGGAGCATAAGAAGAATCGAAAAAAACTTTCATAGCCATACCCGTATAGTGAGTAGGAACAGACTCATAAGGATGGAATAAATGAGAGTTATGGACTTCCCCGTCTTCATCTTTATAGACAGAACGAGAAGCTAAAGGGATTTCAAGACTATGAAGATCAACATCTATAAAGAAATAACGGCCTTCAGCATCTACTGAATAGAAGCTTGAATCGAAAGGCGCGTTAATACAGATATGATCTAACATAAAAAAGTTACCAAGTAACTAGGTTTAAAACATTAAACAAAATTTACAAGTAACTTGTCAACCTATAAAACGAGTTAACATTAATTAAGTTACCAAGTTGTCTAGTTACAAAGGATTTACAATGAGCAAAGTCTATAAAATCAGAAGTGAAGAAGTTGAAGATGTGAAAGAAACATTGATGAAATTCGTAGTAGCTAAAAAATCTTTAATGGCAGAAAGCGACGTAATACATGCATTAATCAAATATCATTTGAAAGATTTGAAAGCTGAAGAAGTAATTAAGTACAGACAAGAAGTATTAGGGAAAGATGAATAATTCCTGTTAAATTCCCATTTTTGGGACTAGAGTCCACCATTAGAAGATGTGGACTCACCTTCTCTACTGGTGAAATGATGAAGTACATAATAATCACAGTTTTATTTTTTATAGCTCAAGAAAGCCAAGCAAAAGAAAAAATAGAAATTGAATATGATACGAAAACAGAAAAGATAAAAATAATATCACCAAGTAAAAATGATAAATGCTTGAATGAATTAAAAAATGAATCATCTAAAAGACTAATAAAGTCTGCAACTAGAGAGAAAAAAGGAAAAGTAAGAATGAAGTTTTACTGTATGGAAGATTTCGTATAATGCGGATTGATGTTAAAAAGTCCTGTGAGTAATGGGAAGTTTCTCACTAGGACTTAGTAACATAATCACGGCTACATTATACGAAATGAATCATGTTAGAACCCATTTAAAGTGTCTATATTCTCACCAATAAAAATGTCTGGTTTATGATGGTTTAAACATCATGGACTGGATATGAAATATAGATGCTGATCACTATGTCTGACAAAGAAATTCAAC
>NZ_VOZV01000040.1:0-24258 GCF_013419565.1 Acinetobacter sp. YH12072
ACTGAGGATCAGAAAGCTTGTTTGAATCGATGTATTTCATCCGCAGATTATGCACGAATGCTAAGAAATCCGGAGTGCAAATATTAACCAAAAAGAAGATCGTTTTTTGATTTATGAAAGAGATCTAATGTGAAGGGATTTAAGGCAGGAATCATTGTCTTGGCTATAGGATTTAGCGTTCAGGCAAATGCAGATGAAACAAAGGGATATTATATTAAGGCTGCTATTGATCAGTCATTCAAGCCGCTCATGCAACAATATGATGTATTGGGAATGGCAGTCGGGGTGATTTATCAGGGAAAAAATCATGAATACTATTATGGCCTGCAATCTCATATCGACCATAAAGCTGTAAATCGGTAAACAATTTTTGAATTAGGTTCTGTAAGTAAAATCTTTACGGGCATTGCAGGGGGCTATGCCAAGAGTCAGAGCAAGCTTTCTTTTAATGATCATCCAGCTAAATATTGGCCTGATTTAAAGAATTCAGAAATCAACAAAGTCAGTTTGCTGGAATTAGCGACTTATACGAGTGGAAACTTACCTTTGCAATTTCCGGATCAGGTTAAGACTGATCAGCAAGTTTTAGAGTATTTCCAAAATTGGCAGGTTAAACATCCGCCTGGCCAATATCGGCAATATTCAAATCCCAGTATTGGCTTATTTGGTGAGTTAAGTGCAAGATCAATGAATGTTCCTTTTAGCGTATTGCTGGAACAGACGATTTTTCCAAAACTCAATTTAAAGAATACCTATCTCAATGTTCCGAAAGCACAAAGGGTTCATTATGCTTTTGGTTATGATCAGAACAATCATCCGGTGCGGGTAAACCCGGGAGCTCTGGATGCTCAGGCTTATGGGGTGAAATCTACACTTCCCGATATGCTGAAATTATTAGATACCAATCTGAATCTGAAAAAGAACAAGCCTGATATTAAACAAGCGCTTCTGGAAACTCATCATGGATATTTTAAGCTTGGGAAAATGACCCAAGCACTCGGTTGGGAGACTTTTTCATATCCGACGACACTCGATATTTTGCTGGTAAGTAATTCTGAAAAAGTCGTGATGCAAGCAAATCCAGTAGTCAAAAATACTGTTCAGGCAAAATCACAAGTTTTTCATAAAACTGGTTCAACCAATGGCTTTGGAACCTATGTACTGTTTATTCCAGAAGAAAATTTTGGACTGGTCATGCTGATGAATAAAAAAATTCCCAATGCAGAGCGAATCAAGGCAGCCTATCAAGTCTTTCAGACCATAAAAAACAGTTAAGTTTATTAAGCCTGAATAGAAGGAAATGTCTCATGATTTTTGAGCTAGGGTATTTCCTTCTTTTGAAAAGAGGTTGAGTCTTAAACTCTAACTGAAGTAAAAGCCTCCTAATTTCGAAGGTTTTTATTTTGTATCGATAAGAGTAGTAGATTTTATTGGTTGAGAAAATTTCATTCTATAAATTTTAAAATGAAATTTAATAATATTTAGGTTCAAAATAGGGTAAGCTTATTTAATTAAGATTGAATCAGATTAGATAGGTTTCAGGGCATTCATGTTAGAACTTCGTCATTTAAAAACCTTAGTCGCATTACGGGAACATGGTTCACTGGTTGCAGCAGCAGGAGATCTTTGTCTCACGCCTTCAGCTTTGTCCCATCAGCTTCGTGAATTGGATCAATGGTTCGGAGTCGAAATCGTCAATCGCCGTAGTCGCCCGGTCAGTTTTTCCAATGTCGGGCAGCGCTTGCTGAAGCTGGCAGATGATATTTTGCCTCAAGTCCATGTTGCACAGAGTGATATCATTCGCATTGTGCATGGGCAGACAGGACGGATTATTTTTTCTTCCGAATGCCATAGCTGTTTCGACTGGTTGATGCCTTTACTGAATCAATATCGTATTCAATATCCAGATGTAGATTTGGATTTCGCTTCAGGTTTTGAGGCTAATCCGCATGAACTGTTACAAACAGGGGAATTCGATCTGCTTATTACCGCTGATCCGATTGAACTAAAGGGCATAGAGTATTTCCCGATTTTTGAATATGAATCGCGCTTGGTGCTGTCGAATACCCATCCTTTAGTACGTGCCCAAAACATTAGCGTCCAAGAATTGGCGGAAGAAACACTGATTACTTATCCAGTGGACAAGCACCGTCTGGACATCATGTCACACCTGTTTATTCCAGCGAATATTTTACCTAAACAGATTCGCACCACCGACTTGACTCAAATGCTGATTCAACTGGTTGCCAGTGGTCGGGGAATTGCAGCCTTGCCAGATTGGGTAGTGAATGAATATGAACAAAAGGGCTGGGTGACTTCGCGCCGTTTGGAGTGTGTAGCACCTAAAGGATTACGTCGGACTTTATATGCAGGTTATCGAACTGAAGAAAAGCAGAAAGATTATTTCGAAGGATTTTTAAAGCAGCTTGATCGATTCTCTAAAAAGAGAACCACATATTATGATTAAGTGGTGATAAAGGTTTCCTCTCGACTCTTTAAAACTATTCTTTTTGATGACGCTTTCAGTCAATTAGATCAATAAATATACAATTCTAAAACAGGCTTATCTTAATTTTGGGTGAAAGATGGGAAGAGTAGGACTCAACTAGTAGATGAGATATTGAAGAGTTCTTAGGTAGTTTAAAACCTATTCTGAAAGAAGAGGTGAGATCATGAATATTGCAAAGAATACCATTTGTCTTTGGTACGATCATGATGCTGAAGAAGCCGCACGATTTTATGCAGAAATTTTTCCAAATTCATCTGTAGGTGCCATCGTTCTTGCACCTGGAGATTATCCCTCTGGTAAAGCAGGTGATGTCATCACAGTAGACTTTACCGTACTGGGTATTCCATGTATTGGTTTAAACGGAGGACCTGTATTTCAGCATAATGAATCTTTCTCATTTCAAGTCGCCACAGAAGATCAGGAAGAAACTGACCGCTATTGGAATGCGATCGTCAATAATGGTGGTCAGGAAAGTGAATGCGGATGGTGTAAGGATAAATGGGGAGTATCTTGGCAAATCATCCCTAAAGCTTTGCTTGAAGCATCATACAGTTCAGACCGTGGTGTTGCTAAAAGAGCTTTTGATGCCATGATGACCATGAAGAAAATTGATGTCGCTGCAATTGAAGCTGCCATCCGAGGCTAAGGCATGGTCTCGATATCAGTGATTAATGCCATGTATTTAGTTTAAGCGTTTGGCCTTATTACTTATATAAAGTGAGAGGTCATTGATAATAATCAGAAGTTCATCCTTTAAGGTATAGCCAGTGAGTTGCTTATGGCGGCCGCTGGCTAAAATCTATTTAAGCCTTCACAATAAATAATTTTTCTTTTTTAAAAATAAGTAAATAAAACTCGAAGATATCTCTGAAGGTGAAGATTCATATTTGAAATATTTGGCTTAATGTAAGATGATAAAATAGTAAGTGACTAAAATTTAAAATCTTATTTCATCTGCTAGAAGAACGAGAAAGACATGCCTCATTCCCATCATCATGAAAAACACTATATACAACGTTCTGGCTGGTTGCGTGCCGCAGTGCTTGGTGCCAATGATGGAATTATTTCCGTGACCAGTCTGGTTGTCGGGATGGCAGCCAGTGGTGCTTCGTCACAAACACTTTTAATTGCTTGTGTTGCTGGCCTGATTTCTGGTGCAGCCTCGATGGCAGCTGGGGAATATATCTCGGTCAAGTCGCAACAGGATATTGAAAAAAATGATCTCGCCATGGAAGAGCGGGAATTAAATCTGCATCCCGTACATGAATTAAGAGAGCTGAAAAATATTTATATCAAGCGAGGTTTAGAAGATGATCTGGCCGAAGAAGTGGCAAAACAGCTTACTGCACATAATGCCTTAGATGCGCATGCGCGTGATGAAATTGGAATTCTGGAACAGACAGCTGCCCGGCCCTTTACGGCGGCATTTTCTTCAGCATCAGCATTTACGGTAGGTTCTTTATTTCCATTGGTATCCATTTTGGTTTTGCCTTCACATTTGCTAGATCAGGGCGTCATGCTGGTGGGAGTGCTTAGTCTGGGAATGATGGGAGCATTAGCCAGTTATGCAGGTGGTGGCAGCATGTGGAAAGGCGCACTGCGTGTCATGATTTGGGGCATCGTTGCCATGCTATTCAGTTTCTGGATTGGCTCTCTATTTAATGTTACTACCATGTAATTATTTAAAAAATATGGAATAAATTTATATTGTTCTCTATATGTCCAAAATTCAAGTGAAGTACATAATCTTGAATTAAAATTTTCCTCATTGAATTGTATTAGACACATCTAGATTTTTAAGTAACTAACTCATTTAAAAAAATTAAATTTTAACTACAAGTTTTTCTTTAATTAAAAATACCTAATTTGATTATATGCTTCCTTGCACTAAAGCTGTGCCAAAAGGCGCAGTGAAGTGGCAATTTTAAAATCTGGATATGAATATTCTCAGGAAAATAAGAAAGAGCTTGGTTCTCAGTCACTATAATTTAGAAAAAATATAAAAGTACCTCTAGATAATTAATATAAATACAAATACTTATTCGTATAACTATTTTATTGGCACGCTTTGTGCTTATTAGAATTTGAGTCAAAGACGACTCTAAAGAAATTTGTAAGACGGCCAATGACGTCCGTTCTGATCGCATCTGGTGTGCAGCGATTCGCATAGCAGATAAGCCTATACGTTCAGTTCTGGAAGGAGATGGTGATGTCTTCAAATTTATATGAAAAGAAAGCAACAAAAATAAGTCTTTTGAATTTCAGCAGCGCAGCAATGAGAGCCTTCCATATGAGTTGGCTCGCGTTTTTTGTCTGCTTCTTTGCCTGGTTCGCCTGTGCACCGCTGATGCCTGTGATCGCAGGTGAATTCAGCTTAACCAAAGATCAAATCGCCAATATCAATATTGCAGCAGTCGCGATCACCATTCTGGTTCGACTGATTGTCGGTCCGCTATGTGACAAATATGGTCCACGAAAAACCTATACCGCATTACTGGTACTCGGCAGTATCCCGGTCTTTGGTGTGGCCTCTGCGAATAGCTATGAGTCCTTTCTGTTTTTCCGCTTACTGATTGGTGCCATTGGTGCCAGTTTCGTCATTACCCAATATCACACCAGCATCATGTTTGCGCCAAATGTGGTCGGTACAGCCAATGCAGCAAGTGCAGGTTGGGGCAATGCCGGTGGTGGTGCGACTCAAGCCTTGATGCCCTTACTTCTAGCTGCGTTGGTGATGTTCGGTGTTGAACAGGCGATGGGCTGGAGAATTGCACTGATCGTTCCAGGCCTAATGATGGTGATCGTCGGTGCATTGTACTGGAAATTCACTCAGGACTGTCCACAAGGCAACTTTAAAGAACTGCGTGCAGCAGGAATCCAGGTAGGTAGCGAGAAAAAAGGTGGCATGGCAATTCTGATGCATGCTGCACGTAACTACCGTGTCTGGATTCTATTTGGCGCTTATGCGGCCTGTTTCGGTATCGAAATCTTCATTCATAACATCGTAGCCATGTACTACGTAGAAAACTTCAGCTTTGGTTTAAAAGAAGCAGGTATGACGGCCGGGATCTTCGGTCTGCTAGCACTATTTGCCCGTGCACTGGGTGGCATTGTTTCAGATAAAGTTGCCATCAAAAAAGGCCTGGACGGACGTACCAAAGTGCTGTTTGCCATGATCTTGATGGAAGGCTTATTCCTGATTTTATTCTCGCAAATGAACAGTGCCATGCTGGCCATCATCACCATGACTGTCTTCGCATTATTTACCCACATGGCATGTGGTGCAACGTATGCGCTGGTGCCATTTATTGACCGTGATGCTTTAGGTGGTGTGGCCGGCATTATCGGTGCAGGCGGTAACGTGGGTGCGGTCGCCGCAGGATTCTTACTTAAAGGCATGCTGGATATTCAAACCTGTCTGATGGCACTTGGCGGCCTGGTCGTGATTGCAGCAAGTTTTGTTCTGATGATTCGCTTCTCGGTTGAGCATAAGGCCAAAGAGCAAAAGCTATATGAAGAAGCTGTTCTTGAACGAAACAACCTGGCTTAAAACACAAGATACAAGATTTAGAAAATTTAGGAGAAGGAATATGAAACTGGTAATGATTGGCCATGGCATGGTAGGACACAAATTTATTGAATCTGTGCTTGAGCATGCGGGTGATGAGGTTGAAATCACTATTCTGGCAGAAGAGCCGCGTCTGGCTTATGACCGTGTACATTTAACTGAATATTTCACTGGAAAATCAGCCAAGGATTTAACCCTTTGCCGTAATGACTTTGCAGATGCGTATGGAATTGATCTGCGTTTGAGTACCAAAGCGACTGCAATCGATACTGTTAATAAAACAGCCACCACTAATCATGGCGATGTGATTGCTTATGACAAACTGGTTTTAGCTACCGGCTCCTATGCTTTTGTGCCGCCAATTCCTGGTAATGACCGTGAAAATTGCTTTGTTTACCGTACTATTGAAGATCTGGATGCCATTCGTGCAGCGAGCTTGAATGCCAAAAACGGTGTCGTGATTGGTGGTGGTTTGCTGGGGCTGGAAGCGGCAAAAGCGCTGCGTGACCTGAATCTGGAAACGCATGTGGTCGAATTCGCACCACGCTTAATGGCAGTACAGATTGATGATCTTGGCGGTAAAGTATTACGCAGCAAAATCGAAGATCTAGGCGTTAAAGTCCATACCCAAAAAGCCACCTCGTCTATTGAAGACGGCGTAAATGCTAAACATGTGATGAAGTTTGGTGATGGTGCCGAGCTGGAAACTGACATCATTCTGTTCTCTGCAGGGATCCGTCCACGTGATGAGCTAGCACGTCAAAGTGGGCTGGCGATTGGTGAGCGCGGTGGTATCGTGATCAATGATTACTGCCAGACATCAAATCCGGACATTTACGCAATTGGTGAATGTGCGCTGTGGAATAACAAGATTTTTGGTCTGGTTGCGCCCGGCTATGACATGGCACGTATTGCTGCGAAACATGTCCTACAAGAAGAATGTGCAGCATTTGCTGGCGCAGACATGAGCACCAAGTTGAAACTGATGGGTGTGGATGTTGCATCAGTTGGCGATGCACATGCCATGACACCAGGTTCACTGAGCTACTTCTATGCAGATGAAGCAGCGCAGATCTACAAAAAAATCGTAGTTAATGCTGAAAAAACCAAACTGCTCGGTGCAGTGCTGGTCGGTTGTGCCAAAGAATATAACGACCTGCTGCAAATGATGCTAAATGGTCTGGAAATCCCGGAAAATCCGGAAAGCCTGATCATGCCGGGCTTTGATCAAGCGACTGCAAAAGCAGGCGGTAGCGGTGTAGATCTGCTCCCAGACAGCGCAACGATCTGTTCATGTAATAACGTATCTAAAGCGGATATCTGTTCAGCGATTGCCGATGGTTCAACTTCACTAGGCGCTCTGAAAAAATGCACCAAAGCAGCTACTGCATGTGGTGGTTGTGCACCTTTAGTCACTCAAGTATTGAAGTCTGAACTGCAACGCCAAGGCGTGACAGTGAATAACCATCTGTGTGAACACTTTGCTTATTCACGCCAAGAGCTGTATCACCTGGTGCGCGTCAATGAGATCAAAACTTTTGATGACCTGATCCAGCAACATGGTCATGGTCTGGGCTGTGATATCTGTAAGCCAACAGTGGCCAATATTCTTGCATCTTGCTGGAACGACTTTGTCCTGAAACCAAGCCATGCCGGCCTGCAAGACAGTAACGACTACTACCTCGGTAACATTCAAAAAGATGGTACTTACTCTGTCGTTCCTCGTATGGCAGGTGGTGAAGTCACTCCAGATGGTCTGATCGTCATTGGTCAAATTGCTAAAGAATATGGTCTGTACACCAAATTGACTGGCGGCCAGCGTGTCGATATGTTTGGTGCGCAACTGCATCAATTACCAGAAATCTGGGAAAAACTGATCAATGCCGGTTTTGAATCGGGGCATGCTTACGGTAAATCGCTGCGTACCGTGAAATCTTGTGTGGGTAGCACCTGGTGCCGCTATGGTGTGGATGATTCTGTGGGCTTGGCGATCTATCTGGAAAACCGCTATAAGGGCTTACGTTCTCCACACAAACTGAAAATGGCCGTGTCTGGCTGTACCCGTGAATGTGCCGAAGCACAAAGCAAAGACGTTGGTGTGATTGCCACTGAAAAAGGATGGAACCTGTATGTCTGCGGTAACGGCGGTATGAAACCACGCCACGCGGAACTGCTGGCATCAGATCTGGATACACAAACTCTAGTCCGCTATATCGACCGTTTCTTCATGTTCTATATCCAGACTGCAGACCGTCTGCAACGTACTTCAGTATGGCGCGACAATCTCGAAGGTGGCCTGGATTATCTGAAAGATGTCGTTGTGAATGACTCACTGGGTCTGGCAGCAGAACTCGAGCGTCGTATGGAGCATGTGGTGGGCACTTATCAGGATGAATGGCGTACTGCAGTTGAAGATCCAGAAGTCCGTAAACGTTTCAAAACCTTTATTAATGCCAAGGCTGAACAGCAAAACGATCCGCACGTTCAATTTACTGAAGTGCGCGGTCAGATCCGTCCAAAAACTGAAGCTGAACGCAATGCCAGCCGTATTCCGGTAGTTGAAGCCTGATTCAAAGAATAAAGGAGCAAGAATATGACAATTTTAAAAGATATGAATGAACTGAATTGGGTTGAAGTGTGTGCACTGGATGACATTACCCCAAATACTGGCGTAGCGGCATTGGTGGAAGATCAGCAAATTGCGATATTCCGTGTGGGCTCAGAAAAACGTGTTTATGCACTCAGTAACCAAGATCCATTTAGTAAAGCATTTGTGATGTCACGCGGTATCATTGGTGACCTGCAAGGCGAGCGTGTTGTCGCTTCACCAATTTACAAGCAACATTTCAGTCTGGCGACTGGCCGCTGTCTGGAAGATAAAGATCAAAAACTGCTGGTATTTCCAAACAAAATTGAAAATGGCAAGGTGTTCATTAGCCCAGTGCCACAAAAAACCTATATCACCAACAACGGTGTTTCACCGGAAAAAATGAAACTGGTACTGGTCGGTAATGGTCTGGCAGGCATGCGTTGTCTGGAAGACCTGCTGGATATGGCACCAGACCGTTATGAAATTACTGTGATTGGTGAAGAGCCGTGGGGTAACTACAACCGCATCATGCTGTCGCCAGTGCTTTCTGGCGAGAAAACCATTGATGACATCATGCTACATCCGCATGCATGGTATGCCGACAAAGGTATCCGTCTGGTTGCAGGTGATCCAGCGGTTCGTATCGATCGTCTGCGTAAGCAGGTTTATACCGAAAAAGGCGAAGTGATCAGTTATGACCGTTTAATTCTGGCGACGGGTTCCAAACCATTCGTTCCGCCAATTCCAGGTAGCGACTTAAAAGGTGTACTCAGCTTCCGCGACATCTATGATGTAAATACCATGCTGGACTACTGCAAAACCAAGAAAAATGCGGTGGTGATTGGTGGTGGTCTACTGGGTCTGGAAGCAGCTTACGGTCTGAAACAGCAAGGCATGAATGTCACAGTATTGCATCTGATGGATCGTATCATGGATCGTCAGCTGGACAGCAAAGCCAGTCAGATGCTGAAAACAGCGATTGAGCAGAAAGGTATCACCATCCTGACTGAAGCCAATACCGAATGCTTAATTGGTGAAGAAGGTCATGTGACCCAAGTGAAACTAAAAGATGGCACCGTGCTGGCTGCTGATTTGGTGGTCTTCGCAGTTGGTATTCGTCCAAATATCGCATTGGCGCAAAGTGCCGGTCTGCGTTGCAACCGTGGTGTGCTAGTGAATGACACCATGCAGACTTTTGACCCAAGTATTTATGCGATGGGTGAATGTATCGAGCACCGTGGTCAAACCTTTGGTCTGGTTGAACCACTTTGGGGCCAGGCGTTCATTTGTGCATCACATCTGGCCGAGCATGGCAGCCTGACCTTTAAATCGCCAACGGTTCCGACTCAGCTGAAAGTGAGTGGTTGTGATGTGTTCTCTGCAGGTGACTTCGAACCAAAAGATGATTTTGAAGATATCGTACTGAATGATGAAAAGCGTCAGATCTATAAACGCATTATTATTCAAAAGGATAAAGTCATTGGTGCGGTGCTGTTTGGTGATACGGAAGACGGTACCTGGTATGCCGAACTGATTGCAGATCAGACACCGATCACTTCGATTCGAAATAAACTGCTGTTTGGTCGGGATTTTGCATTAAAGAAAGCAGGGTAAAAAATCAATTTGTCATGGTGAAACCAAGATCCGCGGAAACGTCATCCGCAACTGTTTGAGCCAAGACAAAATATGAAAATGAATGTTTCTGCGACCTTTTTGATACATGCCGGATGAGGGCGAGTTTTGCGGATGACAATGGTTTTGCCTACTTTTCCCGAAAGAAAAGTAGGTCGAACCGAAGGTTGATCCAAATAAATGAGTTGCATTGAAAAGACACCGTTGTAATGAACCTTTTTTGAAAAGAATTAAATTGTGTTTCAACTCCTAAGGAGCATCCATGAACAGTATTCCCGTTGTGGAAATTGAAAGCTCCACAGAATTAAAAACTAAAACTACACAGACCACGTGCCCATATTGTGGCGTGGGTTGTGGTGTGACTGCACATGTAACGCCGACCACATCAGGTCCGAAAGTGACTGTTGAAGGCGATGCCAATCATCCTTCTAATTACGGTAAGCTGTGTATTAAAGGCAGTAATTTGGCCGATACCCTAGGACTTGAAACTCGTTTACTGCAGCCAATGCTGGGTCGGAAAGATCAGCGTGAAGACACGAGTTGGGATACTGCAGTTTCGTCCATTGCCAATAAATTTCAGCAATGTATCGACCAGTATGGTCGTGACAGCATTGCCTTTTATGTCTCGGGTCAGCTGCTGACTGAAGACTATTATGTAGTGAACAAATTCGTCAAAGGCTATCTCGGTACTGCAAACATCGATACCAATTCACGTCTGTGTATGTCTTCAGCTGTTGCTGCACATAAACGAGCTTTTGGCGAAGATTTGGTTCCAGCCAGCTACGAAGATTTCGAACATACTGACATGGTGGTACTGGTCGGTTCCAATACCGCTTGGTGTCATCCAGTGCTGTATCAGCGCATTATGAAAGCCAAGGAACAGCGCGACCTGTTTGTGGTCGTGGTTGATCCGCGTTTTACCAGTACCTGTGAAGCAGCAGATCTACACCTACCAATTCTGCCAGGTCAGGATGTGGCGCTGTTTAATGGCTTATTACAGTATTTGCATCAGCATGGTTACGTCGATGATGCATTTGTTGCCGCACATACCCAAGGGTTGGAACAGGCTTTAGCGAGTAGTTCTACTGAAGCTTCGATTGAGGATGTAGCTGCACGTACCGGTATTTCAGCAGTTAAACTCACTCAATTCTTTGAAAAATTTGCCCAAACCGAAAAAGTGATGACCTTGTTCTCCATGGGCGTAAACCAGTCATCACGTGGCGTCGATAAAGCCAACAGTATTATTAACTGTCATTTGCTCACGGGTAAAATTGGTAAGCTCGGTGCAGCGCCATTTTCCATGACTGGTCAGCCAAATGCCATGGGTGGCCGTGAAATCGGTGGACTAGCCAATATGCTGGCTGCACATCTGGATTTAGAAAATCCGGGACATCAGCAGCTGGTACAAAATTTCTGGCAAAGCCCGTATATTGCTAAACAAGCAGGACTGAAAGCAGTCGATTTATTCCAGGCCGTTGAAAGCGGCAAGATCAAGGCGATCTGGATTATGGCCACCAATCCGGTGGTCAGCTTGCCAGATGCAGATCAGGTCAAACGCGCCCTGGACAAATGTGAATTCGTGGTAGTGTCTGATATCTGTCAGGATACGGATACCACACAATATGCTGATGTCTTGTTACCTGCTTTAGGTTGGGGGGAAAAAGATGGCACCGTGACCAATTCAGAACGTCGTATTTCCAGACAGCGTGCTTTTTTAGATGCACCGATGCAAGCCAAAGCTGACTGGTGGGCGATCAGTCAAGTGGCTCAGAAGATGGGTTTCACAGGTTTTGATTTTAATAATAGCCATGACATTTTTCTGGAGCATGCCCAATTATCTGCTGAGCAAAACTCTGATTTAAGTCAGCGATCTGAAACGCCATATTTCCGCTATTTTAATTTAAAAGGCCTAACCGATTTAAGCCTAGCTGAATATGATGAACTGAAACCGGTACAGTGGCCAGTATGGAGAAAAGATCAGGCAGAAGATTCAGTAGCTCGACTCTATAGCGAAGGCCAGTATAGCCATGCAGATGGTAAAGCCAAATTCATTGCAATTTCAGCAGTCAATCCGGTTCATCAAACCTCTAGTGAATATCCTTTAATTTTGAATACTGGCCGGATTCGTGACCAATGGCATACCATGAGCCGTACCGGTTTATCGGCGAATTTGAGTACGCACCGTGCCGAACCTTACTGTGAAATTCACCCGAATGATGCACTAAAATACGGGATTCAGGATGGTGAATTGGTTGAGGTGAAATCGCAGTGGGGCAATTGTGTCTTGCGTGCGACTATTAGTGACAATATCCGCCGTGGACAGGTCTTTGCCCCGATTCACTGGAATGATCAGGTCGCATCCGATGCCCGGATTGGCAAGGTGGTGAATCCGGTAGTGGATGCTATTTCGGGTGAGCCAGAATTCAAGCATACTCCGGTTATCATCCATCCATTTTATAGCCAGTGGCAAGGCGTATTTTATGTGCGTCAAGGCTTTGAAAAAATCGTACAGCCGTCGATTGAAGCTACCGTGTGGTGGACTAAAATCACTACCAGCAATGCAATACGTTATGAACTGGCGGACCGGAAAAAATTTAGCTACACCACTGAGCATTTAAAAGAATTATTGCCATTTCAGGATGAAAGTTTTGAATGGCTGAATCTCGAAGATCAGACCGCCCACATCAGTCATAGCGTGATACTTCAGGATGGTCATGTGATTGCCAGCCTATATATTGCACCGAAGGCTTTATTGCCGGACCGCGACTGGGTAGCAAGTCTGTTTAAACGTGAACGTTTAAGCGCTATGCACCGTAAGGCTCTACTTGCCGGACAGCCGATGTCGATGGCAAATAATGAAGGTCCACTGGTGTGTAGCTGTTTTAAAGTCGGTAAAAACCGCATCATTGAAACCATTAAAACTAAAAATATTACGGATGAAAAACAGGTGACCGCATGTTTAAAAGCCGGAGGGAATTGTGGTTCGTGTTTACCTGAAATCCGTGGCCTGATTAAAACATGTCAATTGGAGACGGTAGAATGAAAAAAGGAGCCGATAGAGAAAATAATAAAACAGCCTATCCGCGTACCGATCTGGTGATTCTGGCGGGTGGACAGGCAAGACGCATGAATGGCATCAATAAACTGTTGCAGAAATTCGATGACCAGATTCAGCTGATCAAAATTCACCAACAGCTGAAATCGAATGTTGCACAGGTCTGGATTAACAGCCATCGCGACTATTCCATTTATCAGAAACTTATTCCCAGTGTTCATTATTATCAAGATGATGAGCCAGGCTTTCAGGGGCCGTTAATGGGCATGAAAAGTGCCTGGTCGCATGTGCAGTCGGATTATGTGCTGTTTGTCCCTTGTGACCTAACTTATATTCCTTCCAGAGTATTGCTCAAGTTGCATCAGGCTCTAGCCAAAAACAGTCTGGCTGAAGTGGCTTATGTGGAAATTAACGGCAAGCCACTTTATCCATTTTGTCTGGTTAAACGCAGCAGTCTGGCAACCCTGAAATTACATCTTGAACAGGAACAGCGCAGCCTTAAACACTGTTTTGCTGATTTGCACGCACAAGTGGCACGTTTTAAAAATCGTGCGCTATTTTTTCACAGTATTAACTCGCTGGATGAACTGCAACAGTATCAACAGCTCAAATTTCTGCACTAAAAACTGAATATTTTACTTTTGGCACAAAGTTGGAACAATTATTGCAAATCTAATTATTACAAGATTGGGCGATTTGAGTTTCGCGCACTGCATATGTGCAACAACCCACCCAATGCCTGAAGATGGATGTTCAACATGAATATGATGACACAGCTTAAAAATGATGCCTTGTTTGTCGATCAATTCGGTCGTGGCAAGCGCAAGCTAAGGATTTCAGTGACCGATCGCTGCAATTTTAAATGTGTTTATTGTATGCCTGAACATCCGGAATGGACGAAAAAACACGATCTGCTCAGTTTTGAAGAGCTGTATCAATTTTGCGATTTTATGGTGCGTCATGGCATTCAGTATATCCGCATTACCGGTGGTGAGCCTTTAATGCGTCAGGGCGTAGTGCATTTTGTTGAACAACTGCAAGCGCTGAAAAAGCTGGGACTACAACGCATTTCCATGACTACGAATGCGCATTACTTAAAACAATATGCACAGGCCTTAAAGCAGGCGGGACTGGATGACCTGAATATTAGTTTGGACGGTCTGGATGCTGATCAGTTTAAACAGCTGACCCAAAAGGATTTGGCACCTGTACTGGAAGGAATTCAGGCAGCACAAGCTGCAGGTTTACCGGTTAAGATCAATACCGTGCTGATGCAGGGTATCAATGATGATCAGATCCTGCCATTGGCGCGCTGGTCAGTTCAGCAAAATATTGTCCTGCGCTTTATCGAATTTATGCCACTTGATGGTGATCACAATTGGTCTACTGAGCATGTAGTCAGTGAACAATACATTTTAGAAACTTTGGCGACTGAATTTACGCTCACTCAAAAAACTAATAATTCTGCCCAATCAGCTTCGGAACCCGCACGCCAGTATCTGATTGATGGCCATCCGATTGGAATTATTTCAACCATTACCAATTCATTTTGTGGCAGCTGTGACCGCTTGCGATTGACTGCACAAGGTGAATTTTATAACTGCCTGTTTGCACCTCAAGGCTTGAATCTTAAAAAGGAAATCAAATCACTAAATTCATCTGTCGCTCTAAGTGAGTTGAATTTGTATGGTGCTTTATCCCGATATATCTGGAACAAAGAACAGGGCTTTCATGCCATAGAGCAGCGTTTAAAAAATCAAAGTATGAATCAAAACAGCCGCAAAATTAGTATGCACATGATAGGAGGCTAAGATGTCACAGATCAGAATCAGAATTGAAGCCTTCGGTGCGGTAGAGCGACAGTTACCGCAAGATCTCGAAATTATCTGCAAATCTCAAAGTACCGTATCTGAAGTTTTGAATCAGGTGGGACAAGATTATCCTGATGCATTTGGCATGATTGAACGCTGTGCCTGTGCCATTGGTGAAGACATCATTTCACGTCAGACACCTCTTAATGCTGACAGTACTTTGGTGCTGTTGTCACCTGTCGCAGGAGGCTGAAATGAGCGAATTCAAGCAATTTTCTAGGATTCAAGATACTACTTTAGATCTGGAAAGTTTTGATCCGATCCAGTCTTTTCCTGAATGTGGTGGAGTTGGAGTATTTATTGGAACGGTACGCAATCACCATGAAGGTAAAGCAGTCAAGGCACTGAAATATACGGCCTATGCACCTGTTGCAGAAAAAATGATTCGCCAGATTGAACAGGAAATCCAGGCCAAATACGGCGTGTCCTATGTGCGGGTGATTCATCGAATTGGGGCATTAGATATTGGTGAAAAAGCCATTATTGCAATTGCTTATGCTGCACATCGACATGAGGCTTTTGCTGCTTGTGAGGAAGCAGTAGAGCGGGTCAAACATGAGGTGCCAGTCTGGAAAGAAGAGTTTTATATGGATGGCAGCAGTCAATATGTTGAGGGATGTTGTATCCGTAAAGATGTAGAAACTGCTCACATGCATCATCATCCAAAACATTCAGATGAGACGCATCAACATTGTCATCATGCCAAAGAGAATACACCATTCATCTATCAATGGCCGATATAAGTCAGAACAGACACACGTTTTAAGAAGAAATGAACTATAGGAACATGCAATGAAAAATGTCGGGATGAAAGCAGAAAGTTATCGGACTGCAGTAGCTACAGGGATTCTGCATGCACCGCCACATTGCATTGAGTTATTACGAAATGGCAATACGGAAAAAGGTGATGCTCTAAAGACAGCTCGCATCGCCGGAATCTTAGGGGCTAAACGAACCGATGAACTGATTCCACTTTGTCATCCCTTACCAATTTATCGTGCAGATGTGGAATATGAACTGTTTGATGCACATGTCGAAATTATTGCCACAGTAGAGACTATTGGTCCAACTGGTGTGGAAATGGAAGCCTTGACTGCCGTTAGTCTGGCTGGATTAACCCTCTATGACATGCTCAAACCACATTGTGAACCGGAAGACTTATGTCTGGATCAATGTAAATTGCAAAAGAAAAAAGGCGGTAAATCGCATTTTACCCGTGTCTTAAAAGAAGCCTTGCCAGCATCCATCATTGTGCTTTCAGATACAGTCGCTGCCGGTAAAAAACCGGATACAGCAGGGCAAAATGTCCTGGAAATATTACAAGAAGCCAATTTTGAAAATATTGCCTATCAGGTAATTCCAGATGATCCTGAACAGTTATTGGCATTGGTTCATCAACAGAAAAATGACTATCCATTGATCCTGACTGTAGGTGGAACAGGCTTAGGTCCTAAAGATCTAACAGTTGAAACTTTACAGCCTTTACTGAAACGGGAAATTCCTGGACTCATGGAAGCTTCACGCAGTTTCGGCCAGAAACGCACGCCGTATGCTGCTTTGAGTCGTGGCGTTGCTGGCTATATTGATAACAGTTTGGTAATGACTTTACCGGGCAGCCGACAAGGCGCCAAAGAATCTTTAATTGCCGTACTACCAGCGTTGGTACATTTATTTGATGTGCAAAAAAATATTCCACATCAAGGCGGTTATCAATAATGTCTGGATGTGGAGCAGAACATGGCCTGATTACAGTCGATCAGGCTTTAAAATTAATTTTGCAGCATACTCAAGTGTTAGCAACGGAACGACTGAAGTTGAATCAGGCCTTAAATCGTTATCTGGCAGAAGATATTTATTCTGGGATTAATCTACCGTTATTTTCGCAAAGTGCCGTAGATGGTCATGCACTGTGTACCCAATCTGCAATTGAACCAGAACGCGAATTCCAACTGATTGGTGAAATTCGGGCGGGACAACAAGGTGAACTGCAACTTCAGGATGGTCAGGCAGTCAGGATTTTTACCGGCGCTAAAATTCCGCTTGGGACTACTACGGTCGCACGTCAGGAAATCGTTCAAGCAATTGATTTATCCAGAATCAAAATTACGGAACAGCTTAAAATTCATGCCGATATTCGGGATGTGGGCGAAGAAATTTCAGTCGGGCAATTATTGGCCAATAAAGGTCAGCAGCTGTCAGTCGGTGCAATTGCCTCTTTAAGCATGGCAGGAATCAATACTGTTGAGGTTTTTCAATATCCTAAAGTGGCTGTGGTCATTACAGGTGATGAAGTTGCTGAAAGTATCGAGGATTTTGCAGCGGGTAAAATTTTTGATGCCAACGGTCCCCTGATTGAAGCCTGGTTTCAGCAAGCTGGGCAGCAGGTTGAGATTTTTCATGTTGCAGATACTGAAGCGGCAGTATGGGATCTCATTCAAGAATTATCAGCAAGCCATGACCTGATTTTAACCACGGGCGGTGTATCTGTCGGAGATTATGATTTCATTCGGCCTGTAGCACTAAATTTAGGTTTCGACCAGATATTCTGGAAAGTAAAACAGAAGCCGGGCAAGCCGATGTTCTTTGCCCAGCTACAGCGCAATGATAGTTCACATTGTTATCTGCTGGGTTTACCGGGCAATCCCGCAGCAGTGTATGTGGGCATGCAGATCTACACCGCAACTTTATTAAATGCCTTACAAGGACACAAATCTCAGCCGAACTGGTTTAATGCTGTACTCACCCATGATCTGAAAATGAATGCCAGAGAGCGCTTTTTAAGAATGTCTGCCAGCTTTGAGCAGTCGGTTTTACGAGTTAAAAGTCTGTCTAAGCAGCAATCACATATGCTGAGCAATCTCATGCAGGCCAATTGTCTGGTTCGCATTCCGGCAGGAAAAAGCCTGAAAGAAGGGGATCTTGTTCAAGGCTTATTTATTCACTGATAAGGGTAGATGCACATGAAAAAATCTCTGTTTTTATCCATGTGCATTGCCATGATGTTTTCCTCAGTCCATGCAGGAACAGTGAAGGTTTACGCCGCAGCGAGTCTAAATAATGCTGTGACCGAAATTTCCAGGATTTACCAAGCCCAACATCCACAAACTAAGATTATTTCCGTATTTGGTGCATCTTCTGCTTTAGCCAAACAGATCGAAGCAGGAGCTAGTAGTGATCTATACTTTTCAGCTGATCAGGATTGGATGAATTATCTGGTACACAAGAAACTTATAAATTCCAGTTCAGTTCATCCCATCCTGTTAAATCAGTTAGTGGCGATCAGCCCGAAACATCTGAATATTCATTTTAAACCCCAGTCCAGTTTTAATTTTGCCCAGTCCTTTAAAGGTTATGTATGTACCGGGCAAATGGAATCAGTGCCTGCCGGAAAATATGCCAGGCAAAGTCTGACCCAACTGAACTGGTTAAATGGCTTAAAAGGACGAATTGTTGGAACGGATGATGTGCGCTCGGCTTTGGCTTTTGTCGAACGTGGCGAGTGTGAAGTTGGGATTGTCTATAAAACTGATGCCTTGATCAGCCGAAAAGTAAAAATCATCGGTACTTTCCCAGCAAATTTACATAGTCCGATTATTTATCCTTTAGCTTTGACATGGCAAGGCGCACAGAATAAAGAAGCAGTGCAATTTGAACAATTTATACAAAAAAGCGCGCAGGCCAAAGCTATCTTTCAAAAATATGGATTTAGGCTGAATCCCTAAACAATGACTGGAGAAATAACTGCAAGATGTTAAGTCCAGAAGAACTCAGTGCACTCTATCTGTCTGCCAAAGTGGCCAGCTTTGCGACCTTATTCTGCTTACCTTTTGCAGTAGTATTGGCTTGGGTTCTGGCCAGACATGAATTTCGGCTCAAGTTTTTGGTCGAAGCATGTTTGCAATTGCCGATGGTGCTGCCACCTGTGGTTCTAGGTTATCTGCTTCTGGTGCTGTTTGGTAATCAGGGCATGATTGGCCAATATCTCAATACACTCGGGCTACAACTGTCATTTAACTGGAAAGGGGCAGTATTGGCCTCGATGATTGTCGCATTCCCATTGATGGTGCAACCGATTCGTTTGTCATTTCAGCTTATGAATCAGCAACTCGAACATATCGCAGGGTCATTGGGCGCAGCACCGTGGAAAGTGTTTTGGAGTATCAATTTACCTCTGGCGATTCCCGGTATGCTGATTGGCAGCATCTTATGTTTTAGCCGCAGTCTGGGTGAGTTTGGCGCCACCATTACTTTTGTGGGAAATATTCCGGATGAAACCCGCACTATTCCCATCGCAATTTATTCCTTATTGCAACAACCGAATGGTGAAGAAATGGCGATGCGTCTGGTGGTTTTATCTATTTTTTTGGCATTTACTGCCTTAATTGCCAATTATTTTATTTTGCAAAACTATCAACGGAAATTGGGAGGCTGAAATGTTGAAGTGTGATTTTCAATATCAACAAGCCGATTTCGAGTTGAATATTAAACTGGAAATATCGCAGCAACTATTGGGGATCGTCGGTGCATCTGGAAGCGGAAAAAGTACTTTACTCAAAAATATTGTTGGACTATTAAAACCTGATCAAGGATATATTCAGTTTAAACATCAAGATTTAATCAATACAGAAAAGAAAATTAATATTCCAATGCATCAGCGCAAAATTGCATTAGTTTTCCAGAATGCTTTGCTGTTTCCACATATGAATGTGCAGCAGAACCTATGTTATGCAGAAAAACTGATATCTAAAGCAGATCGAAAATTCAAGTTTGAAGACATCGTAGAATTATTAGAATTAAAACCTTTAATATATCGTAGAGCACACCAACTCTCAGGTGGGGAAGCACAGCGTGTCTCTATTGGTCGAGCATTATTGTCTTCACCAAATTTGTTGCTACTAGATGAACCTTTAACGGGACTGGATCAACAGTTAAAACAGCAGATTTTACCGTTCCTAAAACGGATTAAAGATGAGCTGAATTTACCCATGGTTTATGTGACCCATCATCTGGAAGAGTTAGCTTACTTAGAAGCTGAAACTGTACAGCTCAAACAGGGCATATTAATCAGGAACTGATTAACTCTAGCTGATTGAGCCGGGCAGGTTTTGCATAGTAAAAACCTTGCAGATAATCACAATGATGCGACTTTAAGCACTCAGCCTGTTCAGGATTTTCAATTCCTTCCGCAACAACTTCCAGATCCAGCTTATGCGCTAGGGTAATCATGGCTTCAATAATGGCCTCATCTCGTGGATTGCCGGGTAAATGCTGTACAAAGCTACGATCCAGTTTGATCTCATCGATCGGAAGACTACGTAAATAACTTAAACTCGAATAACCAGTGCCAAAGTCATCCACCGACACTTTAATCCCCAAAGCCCGGACATTTTTTAAGATCTCAATCGACTTATCACCGCTGGCGATTAGCATACTTTCAGTCACTTCCAGTTTAAGCAGCTCATGCGGGAATTCAATTTCTGCTAATAATTGCTGTAGATCGCTCAGGAATCCACTTCTTTTAAACTGTAAGGGAGACAGATTGACGGCAACCGAAATTTGAGTCTCATGCTGCATATTCCAGGCTTTGACTTCCTCACAAGCCTGTCTGAGCACCCATTCGCCAATCGAGACAATTTGACCAGTTCTTTCTGCAAAAGGAATAAAGTCGGCAGGAGAAATAAAGCCTTTTTCTGGGTGTTGCCAGCGAATCAAGGCTTCCAGACATTTGACCTTGCCCGTTTCACTGTCCAGAATTGGCTGATAAAACAGTTTAAACTGCTGTTCATGCAGAGCGACCATCAGTTCATGACGAAGCTGTACATAATCTACCTTCGGTAAAGGCTCTTTCGTGAAATTATACCAGTGCCAGGTATTACCCCCTTCGGCATTGGCGTCACGCATGGCATCTTTAGCAGCATTGATAAACTGCTTAACACATTTAATGTCTGGATCAGCATCAGCCACACCAATACTGGCACTTAGATGAATGTCGTAACCATCTACGTGAAAAGGTTGAGATAATCCGGCGATGATTTCTTCGGCACGTACAGCAACTTGCTTGAGATCATTCATTTGAGTTAATAAAATTGCAAACTCATCTCCTGAAAATCTGGAAATTACATCTTCCGGCTCCAGGTTTTGGCTCAGACGATTGCCCACTAGTTTTAAAATTTTATCGCCAATATCATGACCGAGGCTTTGATTCAAAGGTTCAAAATCATCCAGATCCAGATATAAAAGCACTAGATTTGCAGAACCACTCTGCGCTAGATGCAGTTTTTCCTGAACCACTTCTTCAAACAGCTTATTGTTGATAAAGCCGGTTAAATGGTCATGTGATTCCTGATAAGCGATTAGTTCTTGCTGGGCAACATGCTGACTCACATCCTGTTGAATGGCAATAAAATGAGTGCATTTATGATTATCATCAAAGACCGGGCCGAGATTCAGCTTGTTCCAGAACCAGTGTCCATCCTTACGATAATTTTTCAGGACAATCTTGATTTCAGATTTATTCTGAATGGCTTCGCTGATTTGCTGGACGCTTTCCGCGGAAGTATCAGGTCCCTGCAAGATGCGGCAATTTTTTCCTTTGAGTTCTTCCAGGCTATAACCGGTAATCTGCTCAAAGGCCGGATTAACATATTCAATAGGCTGGTCATTTTCTGCCGAGGTTAAAATAATGCCATGCGGATTTGCATCGACACTACGTTTCATTAAGCGCAGCATTTCATTGTTTTGATAACGTTCAGTAATGTCGCGTGCCACGCTAAAAATACCGACAATTTCCTCATTCACTTTAATTGGCAAAAAAGTTAAATCGAGCCAGTATTTCTGTCCTGCCGAGTTATGTGCCTGAACTTCAAGATGTCCAGTCAAGCCATGCTTGGCCTGCTCAAAGGCTTCTAAGGCAAGAGGGCGATGTTCAGGTTCAATAAAATGATCAATTTTAGTTCCGATATGCGATTTAACACCAACTTCGTTAAAAAATTTGGTGGCCAGATTGGCATCTACAATATTGCCGTCCAGATTATGCTCAAAAATTGCATCGGGATGAAAAGAGAAAAATGACTGATATTTATCTTTGAGCTGATTTCGTTTTTTGCGTTCTTCATACAGCTCAAAGGTTAAGGCGATCAGCGAAGCTGCATATTGCAGCAGGTCAATTTCATTGGGAGTAGGAGACTTGATCGAACGATAATAAGTACCAAAAGAGCCAAAAAGTTTGCCACTCCCGTTGGCAATTGGTACCGACCAGCAGGCTCTTAAACCATTTTGTTTAACCAGATCTTTATATGCGACCCAGTTCGGATCATTGAGTAAATCCTCACAGACCACTAAACGACGATGATATGCAGCTGCACCACAAGCGCCAACATTCGGGCCGATTTTTAGATCTTTTGAAGCTTCTACATATTCTCTGGAAAAATAGGCTGGTTCTTTTATTAAATTAAGCGTTTGTTCCTGTTCCGAATACAACATGACAGATACCAGTGCATCCGGGATTTTGTCCCCTAACCATGCGGTAATCGCATCTATGATATCCTCTAAGGCAGCAGCTTGACCAATCAGATTAAAAATCTCTTGGCTGGTGCCTCCATTATAAAAAGAAGTCATATTGTATCCTTAAGTATAAACCTCTATATAAACCTAGAAGTATTAGAGAAATTATACTGTTTTTTTGAATAAAAGATCTAAACCCCATAACACAATAACAAAATAATATATTTAAATTATCTACTTAATAACTGTATAAAAATATTATAACTGAGCACTTTTTTCACCTGTCACCACACGATTTCTCCCTAAATGTTTGGCTTGATATAAATTCGTATCTGCTTGTTTTAAAACTTCTTTGATATCAGACGAAGTTAAAGGCCAGTGTGCAATACCGAGTGAAGCAGTGACTATTCCTACTTCAAGTAAATAAGTCGATGCCAGTTTATGTCTTAATCTTTCAGCGATTTTAGTTGCATGTGAAATCTCTTTGACTGGCGCAAGAATAATAAATTCTTCACCACCAACGCGACAGCAAATATCCTGTTCACGAAAACTTTCCCGAATAAATCCGGCAACTTTGGTTAATACCACATCACCCATATCATGCCCATGACGATCATTAATTTTCTTGAAATAGTCAATATCCAAAACCACCACAGCAAAATAAGTTTTATTGCTAATTAAATCATTTAAAAATAGTTCAAAGCCACGACGATTATAAAAGCCGGTTAAAGGATCGGTTAAAGTATCCTGTTTAAGTTCTTCAATCTCCTGATTAAAAACATTTACACTAGATAATAGGGATCTCTTGAATTTAAAAACTTCAAAATACCAAGGCGTAATATGATTAATCTTTTCAGTGATACCTGGATCATTCAAATGACTTGCCATTTTGGCAAGATCATTTAATGGAGAGGTAATAGATTTTGAAATACGCCAGATGATTAAAAAGATAATAATATAGATAACAAAAATTGTGCCAATTACTTTGTAGGCAAGAAGACGGGCTTGGGCGAATAAATCTTCTGTAGGCTGCTGAAACACCACGGTCCAGTTAGTGGTAGGAATTTTTGCAAAACTTGCTAGTTCGCTAACTCCCATATCGTTGTTTAATTTTATTTTACCTGAGCTATGAGACTCCATATAAGCTAAACCGGTATTGTGTTGGAATGTTTTTCCAATTCTCTCTCTTTCTGGATGATAAATAATTTTATGTTCTTTATCAAAAACATATAAGTAGCTATTTTTATAACCATAATTTTCGCTTAAAAGTGTCTTTAATAAGGATTCTTCATGTAAATAGATAAACCCTGCAATAAAGCCTTGGTATTTATTATTCTGATCAAAGATGGGAAAACTAACCAGGACGACCAGATTACCTTTTAATGAATAATAGGGTGAGGAAATAAGAGATGGATCCGTAAATTTGAACAACTCCTATAAGTGATATTCTGCTCCTCAAATGATGTTATAAACATCAATATATGGAGTATTTTATGGCACGTAGACCAAGAAGAAATCATTCAAATGATT
>NZ_VOZV01000003.1:0-132706 GCF_013419565.1 Acinetobacter sp. YH12072
AAGTGAAGGTAAAGAATGTTGAAGGGTGCAATCTAAATTTTCAGATAAAGTCATAAAAAAATGAGCGTATTTACATACACTCATTTTTACTACATTTTACTAATATTTGCTTAACTGACTGGCATTAAGCTCTTGCTGGCTTTTTTATATGAAATTTACCTTGGCATATCCTGAATCAATTCCTCATAACTGAGTTCGGTTTTTTGAATAACTTTTAAACGTTGCAGCTGATGCTTAGCTTCCTCTTCATAGCCATTAAAAGCTAGTAGTTTGGCGTATTTAATCAGATTATATTTAGTTGGATAACTTAATACCATCTGTTCACCTGCTTGAATCTGTTCAAGGGATGCTTTGCTATAAGGATTAAGACGAATCCAGTCAATACGATGATTAAACTCTGTTAGCAAATAGATTGGCTGTTGATTGGTGATTTTTTCAAGCTGTTGCTCATAACGAATACTTTGACCCAGTTTTGGCACAGCAACATCATAATCCCGATAGATCACAATCAATAACAGCAGCCCCAATCCGAAAATAAGTTTCATTGCTATAGCGGGCAAAGTAACAATTTTGATATTTGGATTTTGGGCTAGAACCGTACCAACAATAAACCCAACCGGTAAAAGAAAATAGGCATAGTGCTGCGGAAACTCAAACATGGCATGGGTAAGAAAAGCCCCAATCATCAAAATACCAATGACCGACTCAGGGGTCTTAACCCATCGCTGCATTTGATAACCCAAATAGCCGAAATAGGCTAAGAAAGGCAGACCAATAACCAGCCCATTCCACAGTAAGAAATCAATAATAAAGTTATGTGCACTGCGAATCCAGACTGGACCTTGCACCGTATCACTAATAGAGACAAAGGCGGCACTGGTCTGATACCAGCCGTAGCCAAACCAAGGTCGTGCCTGAATTGCCGTTAGCATTTGCTGCCAGATTGCCAGACGGGACATATCCCCTGTAGCACGCGCTACTACATCGCGGCTTTGCACTACCTGGGCATCCATGACCTGAGTCGCCAATTGACTTAGCAATGGAAAAGCGACAATACAGGAAATAAAAAAGATGAACCATGCTGTGCTGTAATACCATTTCAGGCGAATAATCCCTTTATATTGATAGAACGCTAAATACAATATGATCGCGATCCCAGCGACCCATGCTGTACGTGACTGACTTAAAGCAACTCCCATGACAATAATTGCAGCACATACAAATAACCATTTAGTCTGGATTTTTTTCTTTTCATAAAGGTATAAACAGCTCATCAATGCCATGACTAAAAAAGTCGCCATATTGTTTGGCTGGGCGAAATTAGCATAAGGTCGTTGGCTACCACTAATATTTACCATACCTGGTAGGGTGGCATCTAAGTTAGTCCACTGACACAAAGCAATTAAACCTGTGACTGTACCTGAAGCCAGAAACACATAACTCAAATTAGTAAAAGTTTCTTCTCGATTATAGTTTCCTGTAGATAGGTTATAGCCCAGCATGCTTGCTAGCCAGAAGCTCAATATATAGATTGATCCCATCATGGCTGTGCTAAAGAAAAACACTTGATCTACGACCAACTGGATAAGAGGAACACAAGACAGTAGTAATAAAGGTAAACCTACCGCTGGCAGTTTAATTTTTTCTTTTAAGAAAAGCGTTACTAATGCTAATAAAGCAAAAAACGCATATAACTCACCAGTATAAGTCACCCATGGGCGGTAGTGCACGGGTATTAGCCAGGCAAGGGAGATAAGAATTGCTGCAATGAGGGCAAGCGTGAATTTCATGGAAATATCAGGCGGTGGAAGTTTGGCACATGATAAACAAAAAGCAGATTAAAGGGTAATCTGCTTTTTTAGATACTTTAATTTTATTTAGTTCCAAGGACGGAGATCAACAATTTTCACAACTTTAGCTTTTTGTTTATTAATTAAAACAACCATATCTATTTCACTTGCTTTTAAAGGAAGCCAAGCATTAGCTTCAGGATATTCTATTAAAATTCTTTCAACTACCATTTTTGGATTGTATTGTTTCAGCTCATTTAAATCATGAGAGTTTTTTCGAATCAATTGTGATTGTTTAATTATTGGCTCATATAGGGTAGGTTGCATACTTGGTGAAATACCTGTTTGCAATTCAAAAAATGTGCGATCAGATTTTTCTTGTTCATTTTCTGCAACTTTAACAGCAATCCATTTAGGGTTTAAAAAGCCTAGATAATTATATGGTACAGGAGCATTTTTTAATATTTGTTGTGGGATATTATTTGCCTGAATAAGTTCAAATCGCATTGTGTCAAATACAATCCAAACAGGACGACTAATAATAATATTATACATACCATATGCTAATGCAGAGATCTGGAATATACCAATAACCAATAAATCAAATTTAAGAGTTTTTTTTCCTTTTCTTGCAATGAATAATGTTAATAATGGGCCTAAAATTACATCGATTATAAGCATCATAAAAAAAATATTAGTGACGCCTACCGCTTTAGCCAAAGGTTGTGGATGCCAAACATAAAAAACTATACCTAAAAAACAAACAGCAACACAAATAGACAAGAATAAATGTACCAAGAAATATTTAAATTTTTTCAACCACATAAATTGTTCTACTTTCAAAATTAAGTATTAGGGTCTGTTGACATTTCAAGTATAGAATTTACCCGATAAAGGTAGTCAAATAAATATACAAGCTAATGCAACTGCCCCTTCATAGCTACACTTTAGCTTATCATATCGTGTTGCTATTCCTCTGAACTGCTTTAACCTACAAAATGCATTCTCAACTAAGTGTCTGATTTTATATAAATACCAATCCATATGATTATTATTTGACTGAGTATTTGATTTTCTTGGAATATTCGCTTTAGTTTTTTTCGCAGATATTTGTTCTCTTAATGATTCAGAGTCATATCCTTTGTCTGCACAACATACTTCCGTTTCACTCAAATCAAGTTTTTCAATCATTTTGGGAGCAATCTTGACATCATGTATCGTTCCATCGGAGATAATAATTTCGATTGGATTGCCATCCGCATCAACAGCTAAGTGTATTTTAGAACTATTTCCACCAATGCTTTTAGAGATATCCTGATCTTTTATTCCAGCAGAATGTTGGTGTGCCCGAACATGACTACCATCAATAAAAACCCATTCCATATCTGCATTTGAAGAAATTAATTTAAATATTTTCATTAACTTATGATTTTTACACCAACGACTATATTTTTTAAAGATTGAATTATACGAACCAAATTCTTTAGGCAAATCACGCCATGGGCAGCCTGTTCTTATTCTATAAAGTATTGCTTCGACAAAATTTCTCAAATTAGATTTGAAATAGATATCAAAATTTCGGAAAATAGAAAGTAACTTAGACCAGTGTTGATCATTCAGCATTGTACGGGGCATAGCGAGAAGTAAATTTGGTTTGGCGATTAAATTTTACTTTCTCGCTATTTTTTTGAACAGAAAATGTCAACACACCCTAGTAAAATTTTTTAAATATTATATCTGTCTAAATTAAAAAAGAGAGCTAATGCTCTCTTTTTTAAACTAACTATTATTGACAGCTAGTTGGTAAGCGTTTCGCTTCAATACCAGTAGCACCAGCACCAGGGGCACAAGTCCACCCTGAAATTTGACCAGTTGCAGCGACTATTGAAGGAGTTAAAGTCATAACTTTACCGTTATTAGCCCCATTATCAAAGGTAACTTGAATTACTGAAGGTGTCGTTGGCTCAGTAATTGTAATAGCATCTCCACCAGTTAAAACTACACCTCCAGCTGAAAAATACTTACCCTCTAACAAAGCTGCAGCCGCTCCAACATCATCCGTAGGTAAAGGCCAACGATTTCTATCCGCTACAAATGTCCCAATATCAGACTGTAATCCAGAAGTTGCTTTAAAGCCTTCAGATGCTTGAGCACGAGCTGTATAATCTTGATAAGCTGGAAGTGCAATTGCAGCCAAAATACCGATAATTGCTACAACAATCATTAATATATAACATTCCATAAGTCATTTTATATGGACACATATTAAGTTATTGAATTACCTTGTTTTACTTCATTATCCATCATGTCCATATGGACATGCTTTTAAAAAGACAAATTTTCCCAATTTGTCCATATTAGAAAATAGCTTTTACTTGGTGTGATAGGATGATTTTTTGTAAAAGCAGACTAGTCGTGAGATATTTTAAAATTTTGATAAGCTAAAAATAGAGTAAAAAATTCAGACTCATTTATAAGCCAACTTCTGTATTTCTTCTTTATGCTGAAGAATCACACGTCTTGCATGATGCAGAACAATACGTCTACTCTCTTCGTCATCACCAAATTGTATGGGAAAAACTTTTACAGCTGGACGAGGTATTCGCTCGGTAGTTTTGAAGTCTTTTAGCCGTTTCACTCTATTATTCCCTATATATGAAGTATTCAGCATAGGACAGTATTTTTCAATTTCAAAGTGAATTAGTAAGCAAATAAGCAAAACAATTCAACTAACAAGCACACATCTGCTTAGCTGCCAATAATTTAGTTATTCCTACTACCAATAACTTCCATATTTATCTTCCTCAAAACCAACAAAACTGACATTTTTCGTCACTTAGTTACATAAACTTACTTATGTACATACTAAGATTTTTAATATATTGAACAATGTATTGATTTAACAAGAAATAATTGAGTAATATGTTTTGGCACACTTTGTGCAAACTATAAACTAGCTTACAAAGCTTATAAATAAATTAACAAAACATTTGTGGAGAATGTTATGAACGCTCAAAAAGGCTTTACGTTGATCGAGCTTATGATTGTTGTCGCTATTATCGGTATTTTGGCTGCGGTTGCGATTCCTCAGTATCAAAATTACACTGTAAAAGCAAAAGTTGGAAAAGCGTTAACAGCTGTTAATACTTTAAAGATGGAAGTAGGTTTATGTGCTCAAGAAACTGGGGCTTTAGCCAACTGTGATGCTGGTGATAATGGTGTTACAGCCAATGATGACTTTACAGCCACTCAGGAAGTTAAGTCTGTTGCGACAACAGATGGTGTAATTACTGTCACATTAGAAGATGGTATTAATGCTGCTGGTGTTGATGGTAAAGGAATTAAATTTATTCCAACATTAGGTAATACAGGTATTACTTGGTGTGTTGCAACTGACGTAACTCATGCTGCCGCGAAAGATTTAATTGAGAAAAACAGTGTAGGCACGTGTACTTACGCATAATAAATTTATAAATAATTTTCATTTTTAATAAAGAAACGCATCAAATTCGATGCGTTTCTTTTAAGTCAAAATTTTCTAGCAATAGAGAATTGCACTTTTCTAGCAGTTTCTCATAATCTTCCCTAAGCTGTTCATAATCACTTTTCACAGCTTTTGTCTTAGTTTTCGCTTGCTCAATCCGTTGTGCAGGCGAAAGAAGATTTTGCCCTGCTGCCTGTGCAGCTTGCTCAATTGCCTCAATTAATGCTGCATGACGGCTCTTTTTAATCGAGCCTCGTTTACGTCCAGCCTCCATTGCAACCGTATCGTTATTAATCGCAGAGCCTTTCGGTAGAACAATCGGTTTGTTGGCTTTTAATCGCTCTAAAGCAGCGTAATAATCATTAAGTGCACTCATATTTTACACCTCAATATTAATCGTTTTAATTTTTTGAATCATTTTGTTTAAAGCCAAAATCTCACTGTCCATTTGCCCGTATAGCAGACTGTTCTGTACTTGCATATCTCGCTGCCGTTGTAGTCGATGAACCGCTTTTTGCATTTTTTCAGCACTTGTTGCATCAAACACAGCATGGGCACAACTCAAACAACTGGTAATCGCAGTAAATGAAATTTTTTCGCAAGAATCAGGATTAGTACAAGCACCAAACAGGCTAGTCTTGCAAGCAATTTCTGCTTTTTTCATACGCTTGATGGTTTCATCACGATTCGGAAATACTGTGAGTAATTGCTCGCGGTCTTTTTGCAGCTGCAAATAGGTTCCTGCACCACCGAGCAAACGACTAGCACTATTAATTACACCATCTTCAAATTGTGCATAAGAATGCACCAAACGTTGATATTCCAACTCTTGAAGAAACTCTTTTTGACTGTCACTCACTAAAATATTCGGTGCAAATACCGCATTATTACGGTAATACAACGTCATAGACTCTGTTAGATGCTTAAATTGGACTGACAAAGCGCCAAGTCCGATCATGCCTGAACGAGCGCCATAAACTGCAAGCGAACGCCTGAATTGATGGGTACAGATATTCCAGTACTCACCAACTTGGCAGTCTTTTTCTTCTCGCCAATTGCGGAAACCATCAAAAGCTTCAAGCTCGGCGATATCACTTTCTGTGATTTTCAACCCATCTCCAAGCAAGACAGAAATACGGCTTAAATACTGATTAAAATTAGACTGTGTTCGAGTCGGAGCACCTGAAAAATTGGAAATAAAATCCGTTTCATTTTTAATATTTCGATTATTCTTATGCCGATGTTTTTGTGAATATCGTGTTGGAAATAAAGGATATTCACTAGGATTAGAAAAATCGTAATGCGGATTAAATAAGGCGTAGATTTCACCAATACTTTGTGCTGCATTCACGCCAAATTTAACGTCCTCAAACGTGATCCAATAGGTGGACTTATTACCACCACCATGTAACTTGGAGGTATAGCCCATTAACACATGCACAAGATGCTCATTGCTCTGAACCGTTTGATAGCAGTCATAAGACAGTTGATTAACTTCATTATCCCGCATACCTGTAAATAGATGAATCCAAAGTTTGGCCATGCCTTGAATCAACGTCATATAACGAGTGAGATTGGCATGTTTTTGAATCTGATGATTCTCAAAAAGCTGAGTTAACCCCAGCAAATCACGTGCATCGTTGAAACTTATCGCTCGTTTAGCACGTCTAAACTCAACAGGCATCAGGGCAAAATTTACATCTTGCTGAATCCGTTGAAACCATTTCAGCAAAGCAGGCGCATTTTGATTAAACTCGTTTAATAAATCTGCTAAAGCATTAATTAAGGCAATATAAATACGTGAAGGAATAAGTTTTGTTTGCGGGCCGACTTTACCTGATCGCAAGCGTATTTGTGCAGCAAGTCTTGCTAAATTCTCAATCGGTTTATATATACTAAACGCAGGAATGAGCAATGGGTACTGCTGCTGTAATGCAAAACAATCAGTTAAAAATGCTTTGATGTGATTAGCTCTTTGATAACTGATACCAGCATAAGCCTCATGCACTTTCGCAATATAACCTGCATCACTAAATAATTGTGTCAATGTGCAACCATTGCGGTAAGCAATTGCAGCAAACTGTCGCAAGACAAGATGGCGTTGCTCAACACTTTTAATAATCGACTTACCTGATTTTATATAAAGCAACGTAAAAATGATTTTTTTCATTTCAGCACGTATTTGACAGAAGAGAAAATCATTCTCACGAGCATGTTTCAACCAGCTCTTAAAATTTAATTTACAGTGACACTTCGGCAGATAGGGTGAAAAGTCCCAAACATCATCGCCAAATTGAGATAATGTTGTGCCATTTGACATACGGGATAAAATAAAGCTTGTGGGAACAGTCAGCTGATTATTCTCCAAACGATATTCATCTGGTAAAAACTGCTCAGCAACGCCACTGGCATACAAATACGAATTAAATGAACTCATGATATCCACCCCAAATCAATTAGCAATTCAAAATGATTCAGCCAATACGCATCTAAATCACCGCTTTCTACTTCTTCTTGAATTGAAAAAATACGATTACGTAAATTTTCATAAGTATTTGATAAATCGTTGAGTACTTCGTCAATTCGGTGTAGTACAACCCCAAACTGCTGTTCCCACTTGATTAAGTCCGTAGCTTTTTGTTTAACGTAGCCGAGCAGGCTTTTCAGTGATAAAAGCTTACGCACATCTTCGTCATCTGCATGGATTGCATAATGTTGACAAAAAAGACAATGCTCAAATTGCTGACAATTGGGTGTAGGGGCTTGCGCGGTAAAACCTGTTGCTTTTTCAGGTTGTAGACTGATAGTCGTACAAGCCCCGACAGGTAAGGTTTGAACATCAGCAGTCTCATCTAACGTTTGTACAGGAATACGCTCAACGGTTCGAGTTTGTGAAACTGCAACTTCTCGCAGTTCATAAAAGAATTGTGAAATCTGTTGGCTTGCATCTTTAAATGAAGTTCGACTGTAGTTTTTCTTCGCAGTATCGAGTGAGTGTCCCATTTTTTCGACTTCAAGCAATAAATCGCCATCGCTCAATTCAACATATTGACTGCTAACATGCTTGCGCCACTCTTGTGGGGTGATCCAAGCCATTTTCGGGAAAATACGCTGCAAAAATCTTTTAAGTAATTGAAGTTTATTATTTCCAATTGCGCTTAATTTTCTCACTTCATTACGTAGCGGAAATACAAAATCACATGACTCATCTTGAATATACCAAGCGCGAAGTTCTAAAATTTTTCTAAAAATCGGCTCAAATTTAACTCCAAACTCTGGCCGTACTGTCTTGCCTCTTGCACGGCTTTTCGTTCCTGAAAAGCGTCGGCCTTGTGTACTCGGTAGGATTTCCATCGTATCAAGGTGTAACTGTTGAGCAGTGTCTAGATTTGCTCCAGTTTGTGCAATAAATAACAGCATGCCGATGGTCAGGCCGTAGGATGCAAGTCTTTCACGCTCTAAATGCCGCTTATTTTTGTTGCGTTCTTCAAGTTTACGAATCGCTTGATTGCGGTTTTCACGTACACGCTTTCGATGCTCACTATCTTCTTCTAACTCAAAATCAGCTAGCATTTTTGACAAAGATGGAATAGCCGTATATTTAGCTAGATACCTCTGCATATCGAACTGAATATGCTGTTTTTCAATTTGATGATGAAAGCCCGAGTAAAAATAAAAATCTTCTTCATCTACAGATTGAAAATGCGCAGGAAAGTCATTTTCTTGTACAACAATACGATGAATTTCAAGAAAGACATTCAACAAAGTTGCATAAGTTTTTTCATGATCTTCTTTAGCGATTGGCAAAATAGGCACATCATAACGCTGAGACTGTACTTGCATCGCTTGACTAGAAATATCAATTTCATGACAATCAAATACATATGCTATCAGTTTTGCAACATAACGCTGATACTGCTTTGCGGTATGCGCAGCCAAGTTATCTTCATCAGTGTCCGCAAGCAAAGTCCGATCAACCAGAGATTTACTATAGCGACGATAGGCATCGATAATGCTGTCCTTATCGGATAAATCAAAAATTTTCTTTTGTTGATCAATCCAATCCAAAAACATCTTGATGATGCAATAGAACAACCCTTTTGATAGGTCCGATCCATCCATTTGCAGTAGATAATCTGTAAAACATTTTAAAAAATAGCGTCTTTTTTCATCAAAAGAAGCGACAAGCTCATTGTCTGATACATCGAAAGAACATGCTCTTTTAGCAAAAAAGAATGTACCAATATCTAAAGTTCTAAAAGAAAATGAGGCCGTTTTATCTTTGAGCACGAGTATTAAATGCTCATGCTCAGTAATCTGTTTATGAATATCAGTGATATGTACAAACAACGGGGTACGAATAAAATTCATGACAAATCTCCTGCTAAATCCACAGAGGACTTGACGTATTTCATCAAGCTAGACTCATACTCATGCTGAATTTTACTGCGCCATTGCAACCGTGATTGATAGTTCAAATACTGTAAAGTCGTGCTGATGTTGCGATGTCCCATCCGAGCTTGCACATACTCAACAGCGGTCATAGCAGAATGCTCTGCAGGTAGATGCTGTAACTGACTTTCCAGCAGATTCATCCCAAAACTGGCACGTAAGTCATGGAATTTGAAACTTTTAAATTGTGGATCAATTAGACGAATTTCAGGCAATAACACCATTTTTAAATAACTACGTACTGCTTCACCTTCATAGATTTTCAGTCGAGTCTCAAAGGAGTCAGATGCTTTGATCTTTTCAGTTAACTTCTGCTGTTCAGCTTTGCTGGTGTAGAAAGGTGTACCAAGCTTGGTGAGAAACACATAGTTTTCATCCGAGTCGCCATAATTTGATTTCTGTCTACGCAGACGCGCTTTCTCACTATTGATATAGATTTTAAGATCTTGTACTAACCAATTTGGAATCAAAAGTGTCATCGGCTTTTGAAATTTAGTGTCCACACCTGTACCCGCTCCAACGGGCAGACGAATAAAGCCATGACTATCAAGCTCACAACCAATTAAGTTTTTGATTCGCAAAGTACAAATCGTTTGTAAACGAGCACCTGTAAACAATGCAAGATAAAACATCAATTGATATTCACGTGATGATTTTTGCAGTGCTTTTAATATAACAGCCTGCTCTTCAACAGTAAGTGGGCTTAATTCACCACCGTCAATAATGGCTTCAGAATTCGGAGCCTTGGCTGGAACATGTATCGCAAGATCATGCGACTTAATTGCCATTTTTCGACGTGCGCCAAACTCATTATCCACGGCAATATATTTGTAGACATCTTTAAACGGTATGCCATAGCGCTGATGATCAACTAAGTCTTTTGTGACAAGAAATCGATAAAAATTCACTACCGCATTAATTCGATTACTCGCAGAGCGAGCTGAAATTAGACCTGCATTCGCTTGCTCAATAAGACGAGTGCGATATTTAAAAATCGCATTTGACTGTTTTAGTTTGTGGAATTTCAAACAGTCCAGTTGCTCATCTTCTAAAAAACGCTGAAAATCAACCAACTGATTGGCAATAGATGCAAATGTTTTAAAATCATACTGTATTGTTTGCTCAAGTTTTTTCAGCAAATACAGATTAAAAACGTCAGAAGGGCTACCATCTCCTTGAACAATTACAGGGAATTCAAGGTAAGCATCACCATGTTTTTCAAACGCTGCATCATTTAAATAACGGGTTGCATTAACCAACGTCAATAACTGAAATTTTTTAATGGTCACGACTTTGGCTTTTGATTGGTAGCGTGACTGACCATTTTTAAGTTTAGTGCTCATTTTGAGCCTCCTGTTTATTAAAAAACAGGCAAAAAGTGACCTTGGGATAGGATTGACAAAAATGCCCCTATCCATCAAAATCGAAGTGTCTAGACGCCAATCAAGACATTCATAAAAGCTCATGTTCCCGCATGGGCTTTTATACTTTTTGCCGAATGAAAATAATTACTTTTTTGTCAATTCTCTCTGTTCCTCTTTTCTTAATCGTTCCAATTCTGTAATAAAAAAAGCATTCATTGACTGATGTCTTTGCTTTGCCATTTGTTTGACCCAAGAAACTAAATCTATGGGTAAACGAAGATTCGTCTGTTTCATGTGCATCACACCAATTGTTAGCATATTGCTAACATAGCAATATGCTAACACTTATGTCAACTCTTTTTTTATAGCATAATGCTAGTGCTATTTTTTACCGACTTAAAAATGTATGAGTAAGAAAGATATCCAATTTAATCTTCGTATTCCTGAAGAGCTAAAAGCTAAAATTGATGCTGCAGCGAAAGCGAATCAACGCTCTATCAATGCAGAAGCGACCTCTCGACTTTACGATTCATTCGTCATGAATGACAATATTCAAGTTGAAGCAGCAAAAATCGTTGAAAACTTTCTTCGAGCTCGATCTCCGACAGAGCGAAAAAAAGTGGTAGCTGAACGTTTAAATTTTGTATTAAGTGAATTGAAAAAAATTTATCATTTCAATGAATTTACAATTGCTGAATTAGCTTTTGAGATCAATGAAGATACGGCTGATGAGGCTGAAGCATGGTTTAGAGCAGAATTAGAACCCACCTTCGGACAATTGGAAAAAATAGCGCAACATACTTCAGTGAATCCAAACTGGTTACTCTTTGGTAAACAGACTCCCTATGATATTCAGCACATACGTTTAAATGAATATTTAGATCAAGATATAAAGCTGCTTTTAGGTTCAGACCCTAGTAATGAATATTTATCTGCATCAAAAGTGAAAGAAATAAAATTTATTCGCGAATTATCAGAAACAGGGCAGTTAATTATTCTTAAAATTTATGAAAATTACGCAGTTGAGACTTTTTATCCCCCATATCATATCAGTGACGTAAATGGTGTTGGTGGATATAACTCATTGTTATATTTTTGTTTATTGACCAAAGTACTGTTGCGATATTATAAATCTAAGGTGAATGTATATAGTCATCTGCTTTCAGAAGAGCAGTTTAAACTTATTTTGACTGGAACAGTTCATCCCTTAACAATTGCAGAAAAATTACATCATATTCCTTGGGTTGATGATTTAGCGGATAGACTCCCAAATAAAAATTTAGATTATTGGGATGGTTTTGATACGTTAAGAGCAAGAATACTACGAGACTTTGCAGCGAAAGAATACATTCAGGAAATTTGGAATGATCCCGAGTTGTATTTAAAGCATCCTATTGAGTTTTAAAAAAGGGATGAAATTTTACTTAAGTGCCATCCCTTTTTCTAGACTCATTGGTATATTCAAATAAATCCTGCATATTACAATTAAAATATTCACATAAGGTATCAGCGACTGAAAGCTCAATTCGTACTGCACGATCATAGTAAAGACTTGTTAGCGTATTACGATTGATACCAGTCGCTTGAGCTACCTCACTTAGCTTTAAAATTTTTCGCTCACCCATCAAATTTGACAACCTACAACTAATCATAACAACCTTTAAATTAAAAAATTAACCTATAGCAAGTTAATTTAACTTGATAAACAACTTTCATCATGCTAATTTAACCTACAGCAGGTTATATTGTTTTATTAAAAAACAAATTAGCCGTTCTAAATTTCATTATATAGTTTTTTAAGGAAGTTCAACTATGAATAACTACTTTTCTCCAAAATTCTCTGTTTCTGAGGAAGTTCGTTCAACTGCTGTTGCACTAATCAAAGAGTTTAATATTGACCGTACATTTGATTTAGCTTTGTTTCTGAATGTTAATCCCAACTTAAATGACCAAGATGCGACTTTAGCGTGGGTGAATTATTTTGAAAAAAATCAAAATGATATCAGTGATTTCAATCTTGTTAGACGCCACTTTATGAAAAATTTTCCTAAAATTATGTTTACAAACTTTAGTGAATAAAATAAACAAAGGGAGATATCAAATATCTCTCTTAATTTTTAACTGACCTTCTTATTATAATCTCGATTAAAAGTGAAACTTAATTTAATTGGTTGTAAAAATATGGATTCATCGATAAAAGCAAGTCATATTGAGCCATCGGTCATTGCTTTTGACGTGTTTGGTACACTTGTAAAAATAGGGGAAAGACGTTCCCCATATAGAAAATTAATGAAATGGCTAAAAGAACATGGACGACAACCAAAACCTGATGATGCCAAATTTATTATGTCCCACAATTTAAATTTGGCAGAGCTTGCAAAGCGATTAGCAGTAAATATTCCAGACCAATTTTGCAAGAACTTGAGCATGATTTAGATAAAGAGTTACGCTCTATTACACTGTATGAAGATACCTTATCAACTTTGGAAGAATTAAAGAAATTAGGGATTGAATTGGCATTATGCTCAAATTTAGCTATGCCATATGGAAAAATTGTTTCTCCATTATTACCGCCCCTTGATGCTTATGCTCGGAGTTATGAAGTTGCTGCAATTAAACCTGAGTCGAAAATCTATCAGTCACTCATTAACCAACTAGGTTGCCAAGCTTCAGAAGTCCTATTTATTGGGGATACAGCACTTGCAGATTTTACAGGGCCGACAGCATTTGGTATGTCTGCTAGATTGATCAATCGTCAAAATGGTCAAACATTGGCAGAAGTTTTAAGCGACATACTTTAACAACTCGTGGACGCCACCTAATAGTGAATACTCACAGCTCCTCATCTTTCCATTTTTTAAATTCTGCAATTCGTTCTTCAAGCTCCCTCGTCCATGCTGGTTTTATATGTGGCACATTTAGGCGCTCAACACCTTGATGGTCAAAAAACTTATACACCTTTGCCGCCAACTTGATAAACGCCTGTTCAAACGTATTTGCCCAAACATCTAAACGATAATCATGATAATGCTCTTGGTATAATTTACCACCATCTTCTACTTTATTGAGATGTGAGCCAGTTTCTAAATAAATCACTAATTGCCCATTATCTTCATCATTATATGCACCGTGATAAACATTTTGGCAGTGCCCCCATGTATTCCAGTGCCATGATGGTACATCACCAATAACCGTCCAAAAAGCTGGGTGTGTATCAATAAAATGATAGGCAGTTAAAAAGTCTGTTGGATTTGCGAGATATGCTTGCTCATTTTCAAAGGCAGTCTGTAAAGCAGATTGTAAATGCTCAAATTTATTTTTATCGGTGTAGGAAAACAAACTACTAGAAAGATACTCAGAGGTTTTAAAAAATAAGCCTCCACTCTCTTTATCCTTACCAAAATATTGATAAACCTCTGGTAAAATCTGTAAATCTGTAGGTTTGACATGATGGATCTGGTGTTGTACGTCTTTTAAGCTTTCATGAATTGCTTCCATACGATCAGGGTAAGTGACGACAAGTTTCGTATCTCGCAGTGATAAAATTGCTGGTTCAGTTATTTGGGGTAACTGTTCTAACAGCCAGTCTGGTAATTGTTTTAATTCAGTCGGTTGCATTTTTAGTTATCCTTTTTTAAATAATTCCAACTTGTTACATGCGTTACACAACATAATTTGTGAAAGTTGATTGTAAGTTAGTCCATAGGAGTATATTGTCACTCAAGGGCTTCAACAAAATTAAGAACAGAAATCAAGCCACTCATCGTTTCTATTTGATGAATTGGGATACCGCTAGTGACTCTATTTTCGGACGTTAAAAAAATCTTCATCGCAGCCTGATCACCACCTGTCAAAGCATGTAAAGCCTGGTATAGACGAATCAGCAACAGTGCTAATTTCCCCTGTTTAGAATTTGGATCTAATTCAGGTTGGTTTTGCAATTGAGTGATTGCCTCAACATCCATATCTAGCACTATTGCGAGCTGAGACTGACTAAGGGAAAGTAGTTTAGCAGCCCTAAGTACTGACTTTCCCAATACAGCTGCTGGTACTACCTGCTGTTCCAATAACGTCATAGCATCACCTCAAGCTCTAATTTTACTGATCAAGCCTTAAATCTAACAATATCATACAAATTTCTAGATAAAACGATCACCTATTCCTGTTCGTAGCATACCGGTTATTCTTACTTGTTAGACGACCAGAAATAGTCACATAAGCTAATTTTGCCGACACCTGATGATTCATACTTACACCACGCCATGCTGCTTCCAAGGCAAGTTTTTGATGAACAATGATGGAACACGAACAATAAATCGACCACTATATTAACCAAGGTGGGCATTTTTACACTGCCGCTAACACAGCTATCTTCCTATTTTTTTAAAATAGGTTTCACATTTTGAAGCGAGGCCAAAATTATATTTTAAAGCGGTATTGGCTCTAGCTGTTGCATATTCAATACCTTGAATTTCACGCTGCTGAGCAAAAACTTGAATCGCAGGATGTAACTGTTCTGAGCAACTAGCATCGTTGCTAAAGTATTTTAAAGTCTTGGTATTGGAAAAATATATTGCAGCAAACAATCGCCCATCTTTAAACACAATCGCGGATGAAGCATCTAAAGTGCTTCCAGACCGACCTTCATAATACAGCGCCTCATCTGTTTTCAGTAAATATGGCGCTGAGTAATTGTCAAAATTAGATTGAAATTTTAGATAATCATGCTTTAACAATGTTTGAAGTTCTGTTTGGATTTTTGGATTCAAAACAATTTGAGGAATTGATGAAATATCTGAATATTGAATGAAGTCTAGTTCTTGAGCATGAGTAAAAACGGAGATTGAAAAAAGTAGAAAAAGATAATAGTGATTCTTCATATCTAATTTATTATTTTTATGTCCATATTGACTTACTTATGGATTGTTCATTTTATATGGACACTTATGGAGTATCAATCAGGGTAAAACCCTTTTGTACTGTATTCATAACATTCTCCACAAATGTTTTTGTTTATTTATAAGCCTAAAGAAAAGCTCATTTAGCTTAATTTTATATTTAGCACTAAGTATGCCAAGTTTTATTATAATAAAATTGAGAGAAAAAACAGCACTTTAAAAAAATATTTTTATTTTTGTAATTTTTGTGTTTTCTTTTGTGTAACCAACTGACAAAAAATGTCAGTTAGTTGACTAAAATCACCCCAATATAATCGGTTTATTCCCTAATTCATTTTCTAAATCATCTATTTTTCGATCATAGTAATGATCTAAAACCTGTCCAATCTGTTCCACGCCTTCAATTACACCTTCTTTAAACTTCTGCTGGACTAAATGCTGAATAATATTTTGGCATATTTCATCCCAAACTTGCTGGGTCGTCGCATTCTTAATTCCCCGATCAATCACAATTTCAACTTTATGATCACAGAGGTTTAAATATAAAAGCACGCCACTATTATGCTCTGTATCCCACACACCGAGTTCAGCAAAAAGTTGTCGGGCACGACAAAGCGTATCTTGATAATAAGCAGATCGAGAAGGCAAACATCCTTCGATCACCACCTGAATCTCCCCAACATGCCCATGCTCCGCTTCCTCCACAGCGACTGCAATCGCATGCTGATCCTGCTTGGAGAAAAACCGCTTGGTTGCAGGCATATAAAAGAAGTGCTTAAGCCAGCGCTTAAAACTTGGTTGAGCATGCTCTTCCAGCTTAGGCTGCGTGACAATATCTGTTGTATCTGTAGTTGTTACCATGAGCCTGATGCTCCTCCCCCACCAAAACCACCGCCGCCTCCACCGAAGCCGCCGCCTCCAAAACCACCACGTCCACTACCACCGCCACGACCTCCACCTGCCATGAAAGCATGCAGGATCAACTGAGCAAGTGAGGTCACGAGCAAAAAGAAAACTCCAGCACCAATTAATAGGCTAGCGACCAATCCCATACCATTGACTAACCCGGCTGCGGTACCCGCTACTGCAGCAGTGGCCGCACTCAACTTCCTGCCAAAGATCATGGAACCAATGACACCAGCGACGATAATAAAAATAACCGAACCAAAAGTCGCTTGAGATGCTTGCTGTGCTTTATAAGCCTGTTCCTGACGTTCTTTAAGCTCAGCCGCTGCTTGAGCTGCAATCTCAGGATCTAGATTTAGAATACGCTCGATTTCTGCCAGACCGGCATCTATCCCTTGCGCATACTGACCCTGCTTAAACAAAGGTGTAATTTTGTTATTAATAATCCGTCCAGCCACAATATCTGGCAAAACACCTTCTAACCCATATCCAGTTAAAATCTGGATACGATGGTCATTTACCGCAATGGTCATTAACAAACCATTATCATGTTCTTTTGAGCCCAATTGCCAGCGATCCGCCACACGCATGGAATAGTCAAAAATATCTTCCTGGCCCGTAGTAGGGACAATCACTACGCCGATCTGAGCCTTACCTGCCTGATAGAGATTAATGATTCTTTGACTAAGTTGCTGTTTTTCTGCTGCCGTTAATAAATTTGCCTGATCAATCACCGGTTCATTCATGCTGGGCAAGTTGCGCTGAACCTGACCTTCTGCCATATCATTGACAATTTGGGGCTGCGGTGCTGTATCTGCAGATTCTACATTTTGATCCGTAGTATTCGTTTTAGGCTGCAAAATTTCACGTGCAACAATCACTTCTTCTGTATCAGTTGCTGTTGCTGTTTCACTCCAGGCAGGATTCATCAGGCTCATAATGAGGCTGAGAAATAGACCTATATAAAGTTTTACAGCGCTTATATGCATCATTGCAGCCACCTTATTAGTGATTACCCAAGATCAAGCTTAGTCAAATGAAACCTTAGGTGCCTGTTGCGCACTCTGCTCTGCACTAAAGTTTGGCTTGGTATCCATTCCAATGACTTTGGCCGTCATCACCTGCGGGAACTGACGTGCATAAGAGTTAAAATCTTGTACAGTCGTAATATAACGGTTACGCGCTACCGCAATACGGTTTTCAGTACCCTCAAGTTGTACCTGTAAATCGCGGAACTGCTCATTGGCTTTTAGATCAGGATAATTTTCAGTTACTGCCAGTAGACGTGACAAGGCACTGGTCATTTGTGCCTGTGCTTCCTGATAGCGCTGGAACAGTTCAGGATCTTCCAGCACTTCACGATCAACTTTCAAACCTGCAACATTGGCACGTGCCTGAGTCACTTCAGTCAATACCTGCTCTTCATGTGCGGCATAGCCTTTGACAACATTCACTAAATTTGGCACCAAGTCAGCACGACGCTGATACTGGTTTTGTACTTCAGACCATGCCGCAGTCACCGCCTCATCCTTAACTTGTAAGGTGTTATAGCCACAACCTGTAAGCGTCAGGGTACTGGCTAACATCAGAGCAATGAAAGATTTTTTTAATACAGGAATCATCTTTTCTCCTCAATTCTTTATTGATATTTATTTAATTAATTTGATTTTAAACATATTTTTCTCATTTTTTGTTAATTTTTATAATTTTTTACTTATATCGTTTTTATTCCTTCTGTTTTGCTTCAGAGCTACGAATTAATATTGGATATATCTATAAGTTCAAATTCATATTTTATAAGCTCATAGGATTAAGCTAACCAAATATTCAAAACAAAGAAAAATAAAAAAACCCGCCGTAGCGGGTTTTTTTTAAATAGATGATTAAATTAGATTAAATATCAAGATAATCGAGAATACCTTCTGCAGCCTGACGACCTTCCCAGATCGCAGTCACCACCAGGTCAGAACCACGGACCATGTCGCCACCAGCAAAGATTTTTGGATTTGAGGTCTGGAATTTGTATTGCTGTTGTTCAGCTGCAAGTACGCGACCAGAACCATCCAGATTGATTTCTACATCAGTGAACCAGTCTGCTGGGCTGGTACGGAAACCAAATGCCAGCAATACCGCATCTGCAGGCAGAATTTCTTCTGAACCTGGAATTGGTTCCGGACTACGGCGGCCACGGCTGTCTGGTTGACCCAGTTGAGTCGTTACCACTTTGACGCCAGTCACTTTGCCATTTTCACCCACGATTTCGATAGGTTGACGGTTGAACTGGAATTCCACACCTTCTTCACGCGCATTTTTTACTTCACGACGTGAACCCGGCATATTCGCTTCATCACGACGATAAGCACAAACCACTGACTCAGCGCCTTGGCGGATCGAAGTACGGTTACAGTCCATCGCGGTATCACCACCACCCAAGACAATCACTTTTTTGCCTTCAACGCTGATGTATTCGGATGGGTCTTTTTCCCACCCCTGGCAACGGTTCACGTTAGCAATCAGGAAATCCAGTGCATCATAGACGCCATCCAGATCTTCACCAGCAAAGCCACCTTTCATATAAGTGTATGTTCCCATACCCATAAAGACAGCATCATAGTCAGCAAGTAACTGGTCAATGGTGACATCTGTACCAATTTCAGTATTCAGACGGAATTCAACACCCATACCCGTGAAGATTTCACGACGGCGTTTCATCACGTCTTTTTCCATCTTGAATTCTGGAATACCGAAAGTCAGCAGACCACCAATTTCAGGACGTTTATCAAATACAACAGGTTTAACACCATTACGTACCAGAATATCAGCACAGCCTAGACCGGCAGGACCTGCCCCAATGATAGCAACTTTCTTGTCAGTCCATTTCACATGAGACATGTCTGGACGCCAGCCTAAAGCGAAAGCGGTGTCATTAATATATTTCTCGGCATTACCAATGGTGACTGCACCAAAACCATCATTCAAGGTACAAGCACCTTCACACAGACGGTCTTGAGGACAAACACGACCACAGACTTCTGGCAAAGTATTGGTTTGGTGACACAGTTCTGCTGCCTGGAAAATACGGCCTTCTGCCAGTAACTTCAACCAGTTTGGGATGTAGTTATGAACCGGACATTTCCATTCACAGTACGGGTTACCACAACCTAGACAACGATGTGACTGATTTGCAGCCACTTCTGTTGTGAAAGGTTTATAAATTTCCACAAATTCTGCTTTGCGGACGTCAATCTCTTTTTTCTCTGGATCTTGGCGTGCGACATCCAGGAATTGAAAGTCATTATTTAGGCGTTCTGCCATCTCTCTCTCCGTGGGTAGACCCAAGGCTTTATTCGCATTACCTTAGGTCTGCCTATATCTGCAGTAGTGGAATTATTGTGGATCAGCTTGAGTTGTTTTCAACAAGGTCAATAAGTTAGCTGCTTTTGGTTTTACCAGCCAGAACTTACGACTATAGAAATCAAACTCATGGCGGATCTTGTACGCCCAAGCACTACCTGTTTCTGCAATATGTTCATCTAAAATGCGAAGCAAGAAGGTCTGATGTTCTTCCATCGCTTCAGTTGAGATACGGTTCAGTTCAATCAACTCGTGGTTGTAATGATCTACAAAATCATTGTCCAGGTCCAATACATAAGCAAAACCACCGGTCATACCTGCACCGAAGTTATGACCTACTTTACCTAGGACAGTCACAATACCGCCAGTCATATATTCACAGCAGTGATCGCCTGCACCCTCAATCACGGCGAAGGCACCGGAGTTACGAACTGCAAAACGCTCACCTGCAGTACCTGCAGCAAACAATTTACCACCAGTCGCACCATACAGACAGGTATTACCAATAATTGCAGTATTTTGAGTCTGGAATGGCGAACCTTTTGGCGGGAAGATCGAGATACGGCCACCTGCCATACCTTTACCCACGTAGTCGTTCGCATCACCTTCCAGTTTCAGATGCAGACCACCCGCATTCCAGACACCGAGTGACTGACCCGCTGTACCAGTCAGATTTACTTTAACTGGATGTGCTTCCATACTCAGGTTGCCATAACGTTTGGCAATTTCACCTGACAGACGTGCACCAATCGAACGGTCACAGTTACCTACTGTAAAGCTGTATTCACCGCCTGTACCTGCTTCGATTGCTGGCAGAATTTCCTCTACCATTTTCTCAGCCAAAATACCTTTATCGAATGGTTCATTACCCTGTACTTCACAGTACTGTGCTTTGCCTTCTGCTGCTGGATGTGACTCTAGCAGTTTGCTCAGGTCAAGGTGAGCATGTTTGTCAGTTTCACCTGGCAGGATTTCCAGTAAGTCGGTACGACCAATCAGGTCTTTCAGGCTAGATACGCCAAGTGCCGCCAACCATTCGCGAGTTTCTTCAGCAATGAAAGTGAAGAAATTGATCAGCATTTGAGGTTCGCCGATGTAGTGCTCTTGGCGCAGATGATCCTGCTGAGTTGCAACACCGGTCGCACAGTTATTCAAGTGACAGATACGCAGGTATTTACAGCCCAATGCGATCATTGGCGTTGAACCAAAACCAAAGCTTTCTGCACCCAGAATTGCTGCTTTCACAACGTCCAGACCGGTTTTTAAACCACCATCGGTTTGTACACGGACTTTACCACGCAGGTCGTTTACACGAAGTGCTTGATGCGCTTCACTTAAACCTAATTCCCATGGAGAACCCGCATGGTGAATCGAAGACAATGGAGATGCTGCTGTACCACCGTCATAACCGGAAATAGTAATGAAATCGGCATATGCTTTCGCAACACCTGCTGCAATCGTACCTACACCCGGTTCAGATACCAGTTTCACCGATACCATCGCTTGTGGATTAACTTGTTTCAAGTCAAAGATCAACTGAGATAAATCTTCGATTGAATAGATATCATGATGCGGTGGTGGTGAAATCAGAGTAACACCCGGAACTGAATAACGTAAACGGGCAATCAAGCCATTCACTTTACCACCTGGCAACTGACCACCTTCACCTGGTTTTGCACCTTGAGCTACCTTAATTTGCAGTACTTCTGCTGATGTTAAGTACGCTGGAGTTACACCAAAACGTCCGGATGCAATCTGTTTGATTTTCGAGTTACGGATGGTGCCATAACGCGCTGGATCTTCACCGCCCTCACCAGAGTTAGAACGACCACCGATAGTGTTCATAGCAATCGCAATCGCTTCATGTGCTTCAGGAGATAGTGCACCCAAAGACATACCCGCAGAGTCAAAGCGAGGCAGGATCTCTTCCACAGATTCCACTTGTTCGACTGGAATCGAGTTGTCTGTTTTCAGTTTAAATAAGTCACGGATCGTTGCGATCGGACGGTTGTTCACCAGTTCTGCATATTCTTTAAAGTCAGCATAATTACCAGAACGTACTGCTTTATGCAGTGAGTTAATCACGTCCGGGTTAAACGCATGGTATTCCTTGCCGAAGACAAATTTCAGCATACCACCCTGATCGATTGGCTTACGGTTTTTCCATGCCAAATCTGCCAGTTGTTTCTGGTCATTTTCAAGGTCAGCAAAAGTTGCACCCTGAATACGACTCGGAACACCTACGAAGCATTTGCCCACAACTTCATTGGATAGGCCAACTGCTTCAAACAGCTGACCGCCACGGTAAGAAGCCACAGTTGAAATACCCATCTTAGACAGGACTTTCAGCAGACCTTTTTCAATCCCCTTACGGAAATTGTTTTGTGCATAGACCGGATCACCTAGCAATTCACCTTTAGCCACCAGATCATTGATCACGTCATATGCCAGGTATGGATAAATTGCTGTCGCGCCAAAGCCAAGCAGAACGGCAAATTGATGTGGATCACGGGCGAAACCGGTTTCAACAATCAAATTCGCATCAGTACGCAGGCCAGTATTGATCAGATGATGGTGTACTGCACCAGTAACCATCACAGCATTGGCTGGCAAGAAACCTTCACGGATTTTCTTGTCTGAAAGTACCAATAAAGTTTTGCCGTCACGAATCGCTTGCGCTGATTCTTCGCAAATACGAGCAATCGCAGCTTCTAGGCCTTCAGTTTCAGCATAGTTCAGATCAATATCCGCAATCTCATAACCTGTACGACCTAGCGTACGGATCTGATGCATTTTTGAATTAGACAGGACCGGACTTGAAATAATCAGACGGTCTGCATGTTCTGGACCCTGTTCGAAAACGTTTTGTTCACGACCTAAACAGGTTTCTAGTGACATTACAATCGATTCACGTAATGGATCGATTGGCGGATTCGTTACCTGTGCGAACTGCTGACGGAAATAGTCTGATACATGACGTACCTGACGTGACAGAACCGCCATCGGGGTATCATCACCCATAGAACCCACAGCTTCCTGACCGCTTTCAGCGATTGGACGCAGTAACTGGTCACGTTCCTCGAAAGTCACCATGAACATTTTCTGTGCCGCTTTCAGGTTGTCACCTTTCAAGCCTCGCTCACATAGATATTCTTCCAGCTCAGGGCTACCTTGTAGACGTACAGCATTTTCACGTAACCATTCACGGTACGGACGCATACGTTTCAGGTGATTATTCACATCCTGAGTATCTAATACTTTACCGGTATAAGTATCGATCACCAGCATTTGGCCAGGACCCACACGTCCTTTAGAAATGACATCTTCAGGTTCATAACCCCATACACCGATTTCTGACGCCAGTGTGATGTAGCCATTTTTAGTGATGACCCAACGTGCCGGACGCAAGCCGTTACGATCCAGCATACAGATCGCATGACGACCGTCTTGGATAACTAAACCAGCAGGGCCATCCCATGCTTCCATATGTTTAGAGTTGAACTCATAGAATGCACGTAAATCAGCATCAAGCGTTTCAACGTTCTGCCAAGCAGGTGGAACCAGCATACGTAGCGCACGGAACAAATCCATACCACCACCCACGAGGATTTCCAGCATATTATCCAGACTAGATGAATCTGAACCAGTACGGTTTACGATTGGACTCAGCTCAGTCAGACCTGGCAGTAACGGGTTTTCAAATTTAGGCGTACGCGCCATTGCCCAGTTACGGTTAGCCGTAATGGTATTGATCTCACCATTATGTGCCAGGTAACGGAATGGCTGAGCCAATGGCCAGCGTGGCAATGTATTGGTAGAGAAACGTTGGTGGAAGACCACGATATGTGATGCCAGACGCTCATCAGCCAAGTCAGTATAGAAGTCAGCAATAGCTGCTGGCATCATCAGACCTTTATAGCTGATTACAGTTGAGCATAAGGTCGTCACATAGAAGTATGAATCACTGGTTAACTGCTGTTCAGCACGACGACGCGCAAGGAACAATTTACGGTTGAATTCAACTTCAGTCACACCGATTGGGCAGTTCACGATGACCTGCTCAAAAGCCGGCAAAGACTGCATTGCAATCTCACCGAGCGCATCATTATTCGTCGGTACAACACGCCATGCGATAACGCGACAGCCTTCTTCTTCAATTTCTTTCGTCAGGACTTGTTTTGCATGTGCGGCTAATGCTGGATCCAGATTCAGGAATACTGTACCCACAGCAAAAATCTCACTTAAGGTAATGTCGCTTAAGCGTTTGGCCTCTTCACGGAAGAATTCTTTAGGCATTGCCAGCAATAGACCACAACCATCACCGGTCTTGCCATCAGCAGCAATACCGCCACGGTGGGTCATACAACTTAGACTATGAATTGCGGTCTTGACCAGATCATGACTGGCATCACCCTGCATATGGGCGATCAAACCGAAACCACAGTTATCTTTAAACTCATCCGGTTGGTATAAACCTTGAGCGGGAGCTACATTATTAGGCGATGGCATGTGCATAGCGTACCCTTCTTTTCACTAAGCCCGATAGGCTATTAAACAATCTAAATTCTGCTGTGCGTGACTGTCTGATTTACTCGGCAAGCTAAGCAGCTTTATAGAGCAAAATATCATTGAGTATCTTTTCAACATAATCCTTTTTCAGACGGAATGCATGAAAAATAACATTCATTTTGCTGATGGATAAGATAAAAATAAGCAACAAAGATGACAATTACGCCTATTCATCGAATCATTTTCGCGCCAAAACAGGGAGATTAATTCAATTCATGCACCAATAAAGCAAATTTCATGCCAACTTAAGGAGCAAAAATCAAAACAACACAAATGACAAAGATTTAGCCTACAAAAGGAAAATTATGATTATTTATGGTGCGTATTTTTTGCACCAAAAGCGCACATTTATAATAAAGATAAAGTGTCCGTGCGCTATTTTAGACCGGCCTAGTTAAATGGATCACTAATCTCGTTTTCTTGAGGTCGAGAATTGCCATTTGATGAGCGCGGACTTCCTTCGACATGACTTTGAGATTTCTGTACATCTACTACATTACCTTCCTGATCACGTCGAACAATCGTGGTACTCGTGGTGCTTTCTTTAGGGGTGACCACAGGTGCTGAAGGTTGAGCTTTCGGTCTTATCTGTACGGATTCATCGACTTTCGGTAAAGGTACATTTTTCAACTGAATTTCATAAAGTTTTTGATTACTTGCCAGTTCTTCCGAACCCATACTGTTGACTAGACTGGCATATTGTTGCATGGCCACAACTTTAGGCTGGACGGATTTAGGCAGATTCAGATTGAGCACTGATAAAGCCTGTTGAGCTTCTGCTGCGGTTTTATACAGACCATATAACAATACATATTGTTCAGGCTGGTTCTCACCCGAAAGCCTTAAATAAACAAAAGGCTTACGATCCTGCTGCTTTTTCAGGAAGGTTTTTAGAATGGCTTCATTACCTACACGAAATAGCTCAATCGCATGCTGTTTCTTTACTTCACCAATATATTTGGTTCCGCGGAATTCAGGCTCATGACTAACATTGACAACAATCCGAGTATTGAGAGCAAGAGGCTTAACCTCATCAGAAAGTGCACCAAGATGGGTCATTGAGGCCACTTTTTCTGGTTGAATCTGTAATTCAACTTCCGTTTCCGGCTTCTTCTCTACTTCTACCACTTCATCTGTATCGGTAATAGCCCAAAAAACCAAGGCAGCAAATAGACAGCATACGCCACAGACCAGCCAGAAATAATGCTGAATCTTTTGCCAAGGGGTACGTAATGCTGTCATAAAAATTTAAACCTATGCCTGATGAGCTAAAATCGCCTGTTGCATCAACTCGACATCAAAGTCTCGAGTAATGACTGCTTTTCCAAGTTGCTGCAATAATACAAGACGAAGCTGCCCATTTAAAACTTTCTTGTCGTGAGCCATATAAGCCAAGAAATCGTCAAGTGGGATTTTAGGACAAACAATAGGTAATTGCGCACGAGAAATGATTTTTTTTGTACGCTCAAGGTCTTCTAATGAAATCCAGCCCATGCGATGGGATAAATCTGCTGCCATCACCATACCGGTTGCTACCGCTTCTCCGTGCAGCCATTCACCATAACCCAGATAAGACTCAATCGCATGACCGAATGTATGACCGAGATTAAGTAAAGCACGCTCACCCTGCTCTTTTTCATCATTGGCTACAATACGAGCTTTATGTGCACAAGAACGATAAACCGCTTCGGCCAGCAATTGCTCATCACGGGCAATAAGACCTTCCATATTGGCTTCTAACCAGACCAGAAAATCTTCATCTCCGAGTAAGGCATATTTGATCACTTCAGCCAGACCCGCAGACAGTTCACGATCCGGCAAAGTTGCAAGTTGTGACATATCTGCCAGCACCACTTGTGGCTGCTGGAAAGCACCAATCATATTTTTACCCAGTGGATGATTAATGCCGGTTTTACCCCCCACACTGGAATCCACTTGAGAGAGTAACGTCGTTGGCACCTGAATAAAATAGACACCACGCTGGAAACAGGCAGAAGCAAAGCCGGCCATATCTCCAATAACACCACCACCGAGTGCCAGAACTGTACAATCGCGGTTAAAACCCGCCTCAAGCAATGCATCAAAAATCAGGTTTAGATGCTCAATATTTTTGTATTTCTCGCCATCCGGTAAAATACAGGTCGCCACAGTTTTACCCAGATTTTCCAATGCAGCCTTATAGCGATCCAGATAGAGTGGTGCCACCGTATCATTACTGACAATCATCACCTGCTTGCCATGAATATAGGGCTCAAGCAATTCCTGAGGATTCAAGTTACTGCCAATAAAAATAGGGTAACGACGTTCACCGAGTTCGACATATAAGGTTTTCATGAGGGAATGACCACTTTTTCAACTGAACTTATTTTTTTGGAAGGATGAGATTCAGAATACGCTGCGCCAGATCTCGTGCAGCTCCCTGATTGGTCTCAATAATGTAATGTGCGACTTCCCGGTACAACGGATCCCGCACTGCAAGCAGATCTCTAAGTTTCTGTTCAGGATTTTCAACTTGTAACAAGGGACGGTTTTTGTCGCGATAGGTTCGCTGAAGCTGAATTTCAACTGGAGTGTAAAGATAAACAACGATGCCTCGCTGCTTTAAATAATCCCGATTAGGAGCCTGAGTAATTGCGCCACCACCAGTCGCAAGCACCAGCTGTGGACGTGAGGTTAACTCATCAATGACAACAGTTTCACGATGACGAAAACCCTTTTCACCCTCTTTTTCGAAGATCCAGGGAATTGTAGCTCCTGTTTTCCGCTCAATTTCATGATCGCTGTCCAGAAATTCTCGTCCTAACAGTTCTGCTAAATGTCGTCCTACTGTTGTTTTACCGGCCCCCATCGGCCCTACCAAATAGATATTTGGCAGGGTTTCAAACTCTTTGCTTGGCAAGGAGTCACCTATTCATTTTGTTAAATTCAAAATATATTAATGATTTCTTGAAACACTGTCATTAACAATTCGAGGCGTAACAAAAATCAGTAACTCACGCTTGTTATCTGATTTTACATCTTTACGGAATAAACGGCCTAAATAAGGTAGATCGCCCAGGAAAGGCACCTTAGTTTGTGCATTTCGAGTTTCTTGCTCAAAAATACCCCCTAACACTACTGTTTCACCATTATCAACCAGTACATTAGTATTGATCTGGTTTTTATTTATCGTTAACTGTCCAGTGGGTGTCGGATTTCCTGGTGAGTCACTGGTAATATTCAACTCCATCTGTACCTTGCCATCTGGGGTAATACTTGGTGTAACGTCCAGACTTAAAGTTGCATCAATAAATTCAGTAGTTGAAACTGCATTAGCACCACCACCTTCTGCGGACTGATATGGAATTTGCGAACCAGAAGCCACAGTTGCTTTTTGCTTATCAGCAGTGAGCACTTTCGGCGTAGAAATCACTTCACCATAACCGTCTGCCTGTAGTGCAGAAAGTTCAAGATCCAGCATAAAATCTGAAAGGCTGATTAAGCCAAAAGCAATACGGCTTGCTCCTTGACTGGTTACCCCTAAGTCTACATTTAGGTTATCCGGGCGTTGAATATCATAGGTAAATCCCCCTAAATCACTTTCTTGAGGATCTCTCAAATCCCATAGAGTAGTGTCACTCCCCCCTACAAGAAGGTGATTATTATTGGTAATCCCTTGAGATAGGATTCCCCACTTCACCCCCATTTCTTTGGTAAAGTCAGTGGTTGCACGGACAATACGCGCCTCTACCATCACCTGCTTCACTTGCACATCAAGTAGATCGACCATATTGCGAATTTTATCAATAAATGGCTGGGTATCATTCACAATAATGGTATTGGTACGAGCATCAATAGAGATAGAGCCACGTGAACTTAATAAACTTTCTTTATCATCGTTATTAGTACTATTACTTGAATTACCTGATCCTGATGCACTTTTATTTTGAGTAATCAGTTTTTCAATATCTGCTGCTTTTGCATAACTGAGTTGCATATATTCAGTTTGAATTGGTGCAAGCGCAACGCTTTGTTTTAAAGCCTTAGCTTCTTCTTCTTCAGCCTTAATCAGCTCTGTTACTGGTGCAATCCAGATGACATTACCATTACGGCGCTTATCTAGATTTTTGGTTTTTAACACGATATCTAAAGCCTGATCCCAAGGCACTTCTTTGAGGCGTAAGGTAATATTACCCTGTACGCTATCTGCAGCAACCATATTGATATCGGTAAAATCGGCTAATAATTGTAGAACTCGACGAACTTCAATATCTTGGAAATCGAGGGAAATTTTCTTGCCTGTATAAGCGACTGATTTAGGACGTAATGGACCCTTAACTTCTGGACGCTTCAAACTAATCGTCAGCTTATTATCCGTCTGGAAAGCCATATATTCATAACTTTCTGCAGACTGAATAGTAATTACACCTGAACCATTTTGATTGACTGCATCTACGGTTGAAACAGGCGTGGCAAAATCATTCACATTCAAACGTCGGGTCAAATGTGCCGGAATCTTGGAGCCCAGAGTCCGCACAATCACTTTGGTTCCCTGCTGCTGTACATCGACTGGTGTGTTCTGACCTGCCAGATCAATTACCACCAGTCCTTCACCTTGCGCACCCCGCTGGAAACCAATATTAGTAATCCCCTGAGCGACCTGCTGTTGTACAGGCTGAGCAATAGCGACTGGAGTGGCAGAATTAATTTTTAAAATAAAGGTATTGCCTTCCACACGCGTCGTAAATGCACCTGCATTAGCAAGATTCACTGTCAAACGAGAACGCTGTGCATCCGAGCTAACATCCACTGAACTGGCTTCAGCAGTTGCGACTGGAATACTAGACTGTTTTAGATTTTGTTGTGCCTCATTAAAATCCAGAATCAGGCGTGATGGAGATTCAAGCTGATAAGCTTGAGGCTGAGGTGGCAGACCGTTAAACATCACCCGGATTTCAGTTCCCTGTCCAGGAATCTGCATTGGCACCACATTGGTCATTGAAACTTGCGCACTCGCTGCTTGCATCACAGCAATCGCGACAGCCCCCATAGAAAACTGACGAAACACATGATTCATTGTATTAGCATCCCCAAAAATAAATTCTTTAATACTCTTATTCATTTTTATTCCTTAAAACTTATGGCGCTGGCCCAATCAAAACCAGACTTCGTGGACGTTCCACATATCCCTCACGGCCATCTGGAATAATCTCAATCAAGTCAATCTGTGTCGGCGTAATTCTCGTTACACGACCGTGATTAAGTCCCATATAGCTGCCACGTTGTATCCGTTCAATTTCCCCATCAGGCGTTTGAATCAAAGCCAGAATCTGCCCCGCCTGATTCCGCATACTGCCTTTCATGCTTAAAGTTTCCAGTGGATAACTCTCTAAAGGCTGTAATTGGCGTGACAAGTTTGGATAAACCCGCTTACCTGCCATAATTTTCAATTCGGCTGCTAAAGAGCTTGGCAGGAAAGGACTTTTCAGCTGATGAGCTGCATAATTAAACATTTCTGTCGGAATAAAATCCGGCGCCGGTTCAATTGGTAATGGTGGTTGATTACGAATATTGGCCATTTCCTGATTGACTGCATCAATTCTTGATTCGCAACCCACCAATAAAAATCCGAGCGTTAAAGCTGAAGTAATTTTAATGATATTCATTACTGAGCTCCCTGCGTATCAGTTGTAGCTGAAGTAGATGAAGCATCTGCATTGCCTACATAACGGTAGGTTTTCGCTTTCACTACATAATCAATAACAGGAATTTCAGATTTCTTTTCTTTATTTTCAGTTCCTGTAATGGTGAAATCATGCAGTGTAACGATGCGCGAAAGCCCTGCAATACTGCTCACAAAAGAACCAAAGGCATGATAATCCCCAGTGGCTTCAATCGCGATTGGCTGTTCAATAAAGAATTCCTGCTTGATTTCAGGTTCAAGACGAATATTCTTGAATTTCAGTCCAGAGTTCACTCCACTCAGGTTAATATCTTCCACCAGACCTGGAATTTCAGTTTCTTTCGGCAATTGTTCCAATTGCTGATTAAAACGTGCTTCCATCTCCTGCAACTGAATCTGATACTGCTGTAAATTACGCAGCTTGGATTCCTTTTCCCGGAATTCATTTAACAGGTTTTGTTCTTGAGCACTGGCTTGTGAAATTGCTTCTATCTTGCCGCGAATAAACCCGAAATACCCCAGCATAAAAACCAGAATAACAATAAAGATCCAGCAGGTAATTTTGACTGATAATGGCCAGCTACCATAATTATTTGGATCTAGTGTATTGAATTGTTGAAAGAATTTCTCAACTGTCATTTTTTTTCTAGGAACAGCCACTACGTCTTGGCTTAATTCATCGAATCCGTCATTACTCATGATGATGCCTCCGCTGTAGTTGTGGCTGGTGTTTGTCCTTCTTTAAGTGTTGGCTCAGCAATTTGATCCAGATCAACCGTGACCGTAAAGCTGCCATAAGATTCTTCTACTCGAGGAATCACTGAGGATGGCGCTTTATCTTTTGGCTCTTCAGCAACCAGAAAAGCATTCATAAATGCATTACGATACCAGGTGGAAGCTTCCAGATTACGTAGCAATTCAGCCACTGTATTCGGACTTTCTGCCTTACCTTCAATGGTGAATTTATCGCCGGTACGCTGGAATTTGGTAATATACATATTGCTTGGTGTGACCCGTACAATTTCATCAATCAGGTGAACTGCGATCGGTCGTTGAGTCTGTAGACCCTGAATCAGCTTCATACGTTCAACAATTGCATTACGCTGGTCTTGTAAACCATCCAATGCTTTCAGCTGTACATCCAGATTCTGGTTAGTACTGACCACCAGCTGGTTGGCCTGTTCCTGATCCTGAAGTTTTTGATCATAGTAGAACCAGGTTGAACCTGCTGCTGCCAATCCTAGAAAAAGTGCCCCTGCGCAAATCGCTACAAATTCATTATTTCTTTTAATTCTTAGCTCATCGCGCCAAGGGAGTAAGTTAATCTTTGCCATTAATCAAAACTCCTCAATGCCAAACCACATGCAACCATGAGTGAGGACGCGTCATTTTCAATTTTTTTAATATCAATTTGAGGAGAAAAGCCCATTTGCAGGAATGGATTGGCAATTGTGACCCGGTAGCCGAGTTTTTGCTGTAATAGTTTTGCCAGACCTGGAATATTGGCATTCCCCCCTGCCAATAAAATATGGTCAATCTCGTTAAACTGAGATGAAGAGAAGAAGAACTGTAATGAACGCGCTGCCTGCTGCACGACTGCATCCAGGAAAGGTTCCAGCACTTCGATGTCATAATCATCCGGTAAGGCACGGGTTTTTTTAGCACGCCCTGCTTCCTCAAAAGATAATCCATAACGGTTCTGGATTTCCTGAGTCAGCTGTTTGCCACCAAAAACCTGCTCACGGGTATAAATGATCTTGTTATTTTGCATGACGGATAAGGTCGTCATACTATGACCAATATCCAGGATCCCGACAGTATTTACCCCCATCGGTAAGGTATCCGAAAACACCTTGAATGCATTTTCTAATGCAAAACTTTCGACATCTGCAATTTTTGGATTGAGGTTGGCAATTTGCAGTACTTCAGAACGCGCTTCAACATTTTCGATTCGGGTCGCTACTAACAGGACATTGACCCGGTTCGGATTGGTTAAACGGTCTGGCAGAACTTCAAAGTCCAGACTGGCTTCATCAAGTGGGAAAGGAATATATTGTTCGGCATCTTCACGAATCTGAATTTCACGTTCATCATCCGACATATCGGCATCCATTTCGATGATCTTGGTGATGACCATAGAAGTTGGAATCGCAAAGGCTGACTGACTGGACTGGGTATTGGCCAAATTAATCGCACGCCCCAACGCATCACCCACCGCTTCTGGATTTAAAATATTTTTTTCAACGACACTACTTTCTGGTAATGGGACTAAAGCATAACTTTCTACCCAGTACCGACCGTTCTTTACAGAGAGCTCTAAAACTTTAACAGAAGTCGAACTAATATCGACTCCTATTAACCCCTTATTTGGCTTACGATATAACCTGCGCACAATACAATTCCTATTATTTTTTTATCCCCAATAAAAACAAACTCACCAATCTGTGCCGGCCTATAATTTTATACAGATACAATAACTCATCTAACAATATGTATATCTAAAGGATATACTGACCGGTAATTAGTTTGCCATTAGCTCTTATTAAAACTTACTTGTTATGAAAAAGCTATCTTGTTCAGGCCTTGTTCATCCATTTTTTTTGATCATTATCATTATTTTGATCTCAATTCCGATGGGTTTCTATGGCATGTATCTCTATATTGCCCCATCTTTGCCTGAAATGTCTACGCTTAAAAAGGCACCTTTATTAAAGCCTTTACAAGTTTTTAGCTCAGATAATGAGCTCATTGCAGAGTATGGTGGCAAGCTTTCTGTTCCTGTGAATTATGAACAGATTCCGAAAGAATTTATTCACGCCTTCCTCGCTGCAGAAGATTCTAGTTTCTTCGAACACAGCGGGATCAGCTTTAAAGGCTTAGGACGTGCAGTCAGTGAAACTATTACCGGCTCTGATGTACAGACTGGCGGTTCGACCATTACCATGCAGGTCGCCAAAAACTACTATTTAAGTCCCGAACGTACTTTAAAGCGTAAGCTGACTGAAATTTTCCTGGCACGTAAAATAGAACAGAATTTAAGTAAAGAAGAAATTCTGACTTTATATGTCAATAAAATTTTCTTGGGGAAAAATGCTTACGGCATTGCGGCAGCAGCGAAAATCTATTACAACAAAAGTTTAGATGAGCTTTCGATTGCGCAAATGGCAATGATTGCTGGCCTACCTAAAGCACCTTCTCGTTATAATCCGGTGGCCAACCCTAAACGTGCATTAGAACGCCGTAACTGGATTTTAGGTCGCATGCTGCAATTGGGGTATCTGAATCAAAGCCAATATCAGGAAGCCATTGCTGAACCGATTAACCTGGATATGCCTGACCGCAGTACGCGTAACAAATTTCCCTACGTCGGTGAAATGGTTCGCTCCGAACTGGTAGAAAATTTTGGTGAACAGGCCATAGATTCAGGTTATAAAGTCTACACGACGATCCATAGTGAACGTCAGGCTTATGCTGAACAGGCGGTACAGGACGGTTTAGAAGCTTATGATCGTCGTCATGGCTGGCGAGGTGCTGAGGCTCATGATCAGCCCCTGCAAAATTTCCGTGTCTATGCCAACACTTACCCTGCTGAAGTGACCAAGGTCAATAATAATAGCTTTGAAGCGTTGATGCAGGATGGTACAACCGTAACTGTGCCTTGGTCAGGCATGTCCTGGGCCCGTCCTTATCGTAGTGCAGATAGTGTAGGTGCCGCACCAAGCAGAGCATCACAGATTGTCAAAGTTAAAGATATTGTTCGTTTAAGGCCTAATGAGAATAAAAGTTCCTGGGCACTGGTACAAACGCCTCAGGTACAGGGCCAATTAATTGCCTTGAACCCGAATAATGGTGCGATTGAAGCCATTGTCGGTGGTTATAATTTTTATCAATCCAAATTTAACCGCGCGACTCAAGGCTGGCGTCAACCGGGTTCAACCATTAAGCCTTTTGTTTATGCTCTGGCTTTAGAACGTGGTATGACTCCACACACTATGGTCAATGATGCACCGATTACTATTGGTAAATGGAGTCCGCGTAATTCGGATGGCCGTTATTTAGGGATGATTCCTTTACGTCGTGCTTTATATCTGTCACGTAACACGGTTTCAGTTCGTCTATTACAAACCGTCGGTATTGAACGTACCCGTCAGTTATTTATGGATTTTGGCTTGCAGGATAACCAGATTCCACGGAACTATACCATTGCTCTAGGTACACCTCAGGTTTTACCAATCCAAATGGCTACTGGTTATGCTACGTTCGCCAATGGCGGTTATCGGATTCAGCCACATTTTATTACGCGGATCGAAGATGCCTATGGCAAGACTATTTTTGAGGCTAAGCCTGAATATGCCTGCATCTCGTGTATTAATGCTCAGGAAGAAAGTCCTCAACCAACAGGCGCACTCACTCCTGATGATGAAGCAATTGAAATCAATAACAAGACCCTAGCGCAAAAACCAGAGACACCAAAAATCTCGGCTGAAGACAGTAATTACCGTCAGGCAGAACGTATTTTAAAATCTAGTTCTGCTTATGATATGGCCAATATCCTGCGTGATGTGATTCAGCATGGTACGGGACGTGCTGCTTTAAGAATTGGTCGTAGCGATATTGGGGGTAAAACCGGTACCACTAATGATGCCAAAGATGCCTGGTTTGCAGGTTTTAATGGCAAGCTGGTCACCGTTGCCTGGGTCGGTTTCGACCAGCCAAAAACTTTAGGTCGCCGTGAATACGGTGGCGTGGCAGCCTTACCAATCTGGACCGACTTTATGGGTAATGCCTTAAAAGGTACACCAGAAGCTTGGGTTCGCCTGGATCGTAATGCTAAAGCACCTATTAACCGTAATAAAGTAGTGCAAGGTGAGCAGGAACAGCATGATCCGTCTTCTCCACCTTTAGCGACGCCTCTGTATCGCCCTGCCCCCGTTGTAGCACCTAAGCGACAAAGCAATGATTTTGAAGATTTGCCTGATCAGGAAATCCGCATACCGGATGATGAAAGAGTGGCACCAAGAGACCAGCCACTACAACCAAATCGGGTGGTGGTGGATCCTTTGGAAAACTTGATTGAAGAACTTGAATAATCTGAACCAATAAAAAATCCCTCATTATTGAGGGATTTTTTTATTTCTAGATTTTAAATTTATTTCTTCTGAAATACATAAATCTGGAATTGGGCCATTAAATTGAATTGATCCTGCTGCTCAAGTGCCAAACGGCGTTCAGGTTTGGCTTTATAAGCATAGGGAGTCATAGCAATCAGGTTTTTTAAATCCGCTTGAGGCAAAGTCATTGGCGCATCAATCACCTGTTCACTTACCAGATTAAATACATCCTGCAACTGCTCAACAAATTTCTGTGGCTCGTGTGCTTTCACTTCCTCAAATAAGGCTTCACGCATCGCGTACAAATGTTGTGGTGCAGGCGTCACTACCATCAAATAAGATTTTGGCTTTAATACCCGCAAGATTTCCTGTTTCGGAATCGGGCTAAATAAACTGGTACACAGATCAATGAATTGATCCAATACCGGCAAGGTTGCCCCTGTCCCTACCACCCAGGTAATTTCTTTATTCAGTTTAGCTGCAACCTGAACTGCATTTTTGGCAATATCTACGCCGACACATTGCATGACTTCAGCCTGCATGGCATTGGTGTAATAGCCTTCGCCACAACCAATATCGAGCAGATTTTCAATCCGCAGCTCACGGATTTTCTTGACCACAGCCTGTTGCAAAGGCGCATAATGGCCTGCACTCAGAAATGCACGGCGTGCCTGCACAGATTCAGGCGTATCGCCCGGATTTTTACTATGTTTATGCTGCACCACATGCAGGTTCACATAACCTTGCTTGGCCACATCATAGCTATGCTGATTGTCACAGCGCCATGTACGTTCATTTAAGCGCAACTGCTCACGACAAACAGGACACATCAGTAGGTTCATTTTTTAATTTCTCCAAAACAAAAAAGCCGGCATGCGCCGACTTTTTCAAATGCATTTCTTAGCGTAATTTTAAGGTCATTAGACCCAAAACTACCAGCATAATCGTAATAATCCAGAAACGGATGACGACTTGAGTTTCACGCCAACCTTTCTTTTCATAATGGTGATGCAAAGGTGCCATCAGGAATACCCGTTTATTACGCATTCTTAATGAACCGATTTGCAGGAAGACTGAAATTGCTTCCACCAGGAATACACCTGCCATAATCGCAAACACGATTTCCTGACGCACCATCACAGCAATCGTACCCAGCATTGCACCTAAAGATAACGCCCCTACATCACCCATGAACACTTGAGCTGGGTGAGCGTTATACCAGAGGAATGCCAGACCGGCACCAATCATCGCAGCGCAGATCACTACCAGTTCAGAAGAATATTTTACATAAGGGATATGTAAGTAGTTAGCGAAACGTACATCGCCTGCCAGATAAGCAAATACCCCTAAACCTGCCGCAACCAGGACAATTGGCATAATTGCCAGACCATCCAGACCATCAGTCAGGTTTACGGCATTGGATGCACCATTAATCACGAAGTAAGTGAAAATAATGAAGCCAATTCCCAGCGGAATCACAGACAATGGAATGGTGTGATCCTTAAAGAATGGAATTAACACATCCAGCATATTGGCAGTCACTACCGGATTCGGTTGCTGCTGGGCGATCACATACAGCGCAATACCAGCACCCAAAGAACCCACTGATGTCCAGAAGAATTTCTTACGTGCAGGTAAACCGGCATTGTCTTTATAACGGATTTTAATCCAGTCATCCGCCCAACCAACGGCACCAAAAATCACCATCACCGAGAGCACAATCCAGACATAAGGATTCGTCAGGTCCGCCCACAGTAAGGTGGAGATCCCGATCGAGAGCAGGATTAATACCCCACCCATGGTCGGTGTGCCCATTTTCTTGGCATGATTCTCAGGAGCAAACGAACTTACTGCCTGACCATATTTTAGTGCCTGCAATTTGCGAATCATGATCGGACCCAAGACCAAACCGATAGTCATAGCAGTCAAAACGCTGAGCAAAGCACGTAAAGTTAAATAACGAACCACCTGAAACGTGCTATCAAAGCCCGCCAGCTGGTCAAATAGCCATAACAGCATTTAGAGTTTCTCCATCAATGCAGCCATTAATGTTTCCATATGGGTAAAACGCGACCCTTTAAATAGAAAAGACATTGGCTGGGGATGATGTGTTTCAATCAAATCAATTAAAAATGGTAAAGCCTGCTCCTGATTCAGGAAAGCCTGCATCTTCTTACCATATTGCGTACTACGTGCACCTTCTTGTGCAGCTGGAGCAAATTCACCCACAGCCACCACAAAATTAATGCCTTTGACCGATACCAGATCCCGACCAAGTTTATAATGCTCGATCGCGGCAGATGAACCCAGTTCACCGATATCACCGGTCACCATCACTCGAATACCCTGCTGCTGCGCTAAAACTTCAGCCGCTGCACGCATCGAGCTTGGATTGGCATTGTAGGTATCATCAATAAATAAAAATTCTTTGTGCGGAATAAAGTTCAAACGACCTTTGGCACCAACGGCCTGTTCAAGGCCAGCCACGATATCATTCAGACTGATACCAATCGCCAAAGAAAAAGCCACTGCTGCAGTTGCGTTTTGCACATTGTGTTCACCAGCAAATGGCAGATTTACGGTTTTACTGCCTTGCGGTGTATTTAGCGTGAAAGTCACAGATTGCGGATGTAGTTCTACGTCAGTCGCGTAGACGTCACCGCCCTGACCAAAACTTAGAGTCTTCTCGGTTTTGACGGCTGCACGAATCTGCTCGGCATAATCATCCGCTGCAGGCACAATCGAAGTTTCAGAAATATGTGAATAGATTTCAGATTTAGCGCGACAAATCCCATCACGGCCACCAAACTCACCTAAGTGTGCAGTACCGATATTAATGATACCGGCCACATGCGGCTGTACCAGATTGGAAGTGTAATCAATTTCACCCTGATGGCTCGCACCCAGCTCCATCACCGCATACTGATGTTCAGCACGCAGTTCCAGCAACATCATTGGGACACCCAAATCATTATTCAGGTTACCGCGAGTGACTAAAGTCGGTGCCAGACGTGACAGGATACTGCCCAGCATTTCCTTGGTCGTGGTTTTACCGCTACTGCCTGTCAAAGCAATGACTTTAAGCTGTGAGTTTTGCTGACGACGATAAGCGCCAAGATGACCCAGTGCCAGACGAGTGTCTTCAACTACTAGCTGGCAAATCTCTGCATCAACAGGTTGGCTGACAATTGCGACGCCACAGCCCTTCTCAGCCACTTGGGCGATAAAGTCATGCGCATCAAAACGCTCACCTTTCAATGCCAGAAAAGCATCACCTGCTTCGGCATGACGGGAATCAGTTAAAATCCGCTTAATCTGGCCTTCAGGTTTTTTATCATTCAGCCAATAACCCTGAGTGGCTTGCTGTAACTGTTCAATTGTCCATGACTCTAGAGGCACGGTACTTGTTGTTGAAGTATGCATGTGAAATCCTAATGCGCTGGAAATGCTAAATCACGGTTATGATGCTGGGCATCAATCGCGGCCTGTACCTCGACCACATCATCAAACCAATGTCGCACCCCATCAATCTCCTGATAATTTTCGTGTCCCTTACCGGCAATCACCACAATGTCACCTGGCTGCGCCTGGTCGACTACAAAGCGGATTGCTTCACGACGGTCATGAATTTCATGATAGCTTTTGCCTGAAAAATCGATACTCTGCTTCATGTCAGCGAAAATCTGGTTTGGATCTTCAGTACGCGGATTGTCCGAAGTCAGCACTGCAATATCAGCACCTTCGAGGGCCGCCTGAGTCATCAGCGGACGTTTGCCACGATCACGATCACCGCCACAACCAAAAGCAACCCAGAGTTTTTGGCTGACATGGCGCTTCAGCGTAAGCAAGACCTGAGTCAGGGCATCTGGAGTATGCGCATAATCCACCACAAACAGGCGTTCATCATCACGAATCACCTGCATACGGCCTGGAGCACCTTTCAGCTCGGGCACAGTTGCAATTAAATCGGCTAATGCAAAACCGGCTTGCTCTGCCACAACCAGGCTCGCAACCAGATTTTCGATATTGAAATGACCCAGCAAAGGACTATGCACAGTAAATGTATCTTGTGCAGTGATCAATTTAAATTCAGCACCGGAAATACTGTATTGGATATCCTGAACCTGATAATCAGCTGCTTGTGACAAAGAATAAGTCAGAATTTTCGGCTGATTCGGATTGGCTTTTGCAGCATTCAGCATCACTTTTGCATGTGCGTCATCAATATTGATAACTGCAACTTTCAGAGATTCAAAACTGAATAAACGCGATTTTGCTTCTGCATAAGCTTCCAACGTACCGTGATAGTCGAGATGGTCACGGCTTAAATTGCTATAAGCCGCAATTTCAATCGCACACCCATTCAGACGGCCCTGCTCCAGACCATGCGAACTCGCCTCAATTGAAGCAAATTCCGCACCTGCCTGTGCATAAGCATGCAAGGCATTTTGCAATTGCAGGGCATCAAGGGTGGTATGAGAAGAGGCTTCCAGATTCGGCAAAATACCATTCCCAGTAGTCCCCATAACTGCACAAGCTTTGCCTTGCAGCATCAGCAACTCAGCAACCAGACGGGAAATTGTGGTTTTACCATTGGTACCAGTTACGGCCAGAATACGGGCAGCCTTGACTGGCTGAGTCGCTTGCAGATAGCGCTTTTGCCACTCGCCCATCAAGTGACGGACATTGGGTACTACCAAAGCTGGAGTAACACCTAGCTCTTGTTCTGAAATTACGGCCAGTGCACCCAATGACAGGGCTTTTTTGGCATATTCTGCGGTTTTTTCAGGTTGAGACAAGCTGGTCAGGGCAATAAAAATTTGCCCCAGTTTAACTTTGCGGCTGTCCAGTTCGAAACCCTGAAAGGATTGTCGCATCCACTCAGCAGGTTCTTGAACGGCGTAGAGATCTTGAAATGTAATGGACATTGATCACCTATTTACTGGACTTTGGGAGATTCTAAAGGTTTGTCCAACGGGACATTTAGCAGGCGTAAAGATTCCTGCATCACACGGGCAAAGACAGGTGCAGATACCGTACCACCATAATAAGACCCTTGCGGATTTTCCACGACCACCACCATAGCAATACGCGGATCACTCACGGGTGCTACACCAGCAAATAAAGCACGGTATTCACTGGTTGAATAGCCTTTACGGTCGGCACGCAATTTATGCGCAGTACCGGTTTTACCTGCAACACGATAACCAGGTACGGTTGCACGGGTTGCTGTACCACCAGGCAGAGTTGCTGTTTCCATCATCAGCAGAACCTGTTCTGCGATTTGTGGATCAATCATCTGCTCGCCCTGTGGCTGTTCTTCTAATTTATACAGGCTTAAAGGCACTTTCACACCTTTGTTCGCCAGCATGGCATAGGCATCAGCCAGTTGCAGCACAGTCGCATTCAGACCATAACCATAGGCCATAGTTGCTACTTCAGATACATTCCATTTACTTGGCGGCAGAATCAAACCGGAACTTTCACCCGGAAATTTCACTGCGGAACGCTGACCAAAACCAAGACGTTTATAGAAAGTCGGTAAAGTTTCATACGGCAGTGACAGAGCTAATTTAGCTACCCCGACGTTTGATGATTTCTGGATAATCCCACCCAACGTCAACTGACCATAGTTATGCGTATCACGAATAGTGTGGTTTCCGACCCGCATACTACCTGGACTCGTATTGATGACCGAATTGGCCGTATATTTCCCGCTCTCTAGAGCCATCGCCACAGTTAGCGGCTTCATGGTTGAACCCGGCTCGAAGGAATCGACAGCGCCACGATTACGCATTGCGTCTTTATTTAATAAGCCATTCTTGTCATTCGGGTTATAAGAGGGCCAAGAAGACATTGCCAGAATTTCACCGGTTTTGACGTCGACTGCAATCGCTGTTGCGGAGCGGGCATTATTGGCGACGCCTGCTGCAGTCAGTTCACGATACATAATGTACTGTAAACGTGAGTCGATACTCAGGGTAATGTTTTCACCTGGCTCAACTTCTTTAATCACTTCCGGTTCTTTAACCCGGTTGCCTTTTTTGTCACGGATAATCTGCTGTTCACCATCCTGACCGGCAAGACGGGTATTCAGCTGCATCTCCAGACCTTCGATCCCAATTCCCTCACTATTGGTCAGACCAATAATCTGGGAGTTTGGCTGGGGCTGAGGATAATAGCGCTTATAGTTTTTCTCGGTATACACACCTTGGAAATTACGCTTCATGATCAGTTCCGCCTGTTGTGGCGGCACTTCTTTTTTCAGGATCAGATAACGTGAACGTGGACGCTCTTCCATCTTTTTGCGCAATTCAGCACGATCCATGCCCACTGCATCAGCCAGCTCATCCAGATTCAGGTTTTTATCTGGGAGCTGGCGTTTTAGTTTACGGCTATTCGGCTCTTTCTGTAGCGCCAGCATGGTTTCATCATAGAGTCTTTTATTATCAAAATAGTCACGTGGGTCAATCACGATTTTCATAATCGGCGTACTGATCGCCAGTGGAATACCATTACGATCATAAATTACGCCACGCATGGCCTTGATGGTATTGGTTCGTAAAATATTGGCATTGGCTTTATTTTGCAGAAAATCCTTATTAATAATCTGCACATAGAAAGCTCGGCCGATTAGTGTCACAAAACACAGCAGCACCACGGCCCACATGATGTAAAAACGGTTGATATAAACATTTAAGGCATTTTTCTCGGTGACGGACTGCTTTTTACGTACCGGTTGCTTCTTTCTCTTGTCTACCATGTTCGAGCGCTAGCCTTATTTTTTCTCATCTGAAGGTTGTGGTAAGGAAATCACGACACTCTGTGAAATCGGAGGTGAATACATCCTTAACTGGGTCACTGCACGGGTACCAATCTGCGCGGTCGCACCGAAAGTCTGCTGTTCAATCAGCAAACGTCCCCACTCTGCATTCAGGTCATCCCGTTCGCGCAGATAGGTACTTAGTTTGCGGTTATCCTGACGGTATTCAAAGACTTGGAAGACGACAAATACCGCACTGATGAAGACCATCAATATCAATATGAGGTAAATAATGACTTTTTTCAGCCATAACTTTTCTGTTTTTTTATCAACCACTTCAGTTTTCATGATGTGCCTATTAAGCTAAACGTTCTGCCACGCGCAGCCATGCGCTACGTGAACGAGGATTGGCTTTAACTTCCTCATCACTTGCCTTGACCCGGGCGATTTTCTTTAAACGTCGCGTATCCTTTTGTTGTTGCGGCATTCCCCAGCCTGAATCTTCTTCAAGCGTTGATTCTTTTTGAATAAACTGTTTAATCAACCGGTCTTCTAATGAATGAAAGCTGATCACAGCCAAACGTCCCTCTGGTTTTAAAATTTCAACCGCTTGAGGGAGGAAAGTTTCAATATCTTCTAATTCTTTATTAATAGCAATACGAATTGCCTGGAAAGTTCGGGTGGCAGCATGTTTATTTTTTTCCCATTTTGGATGGGCAACTTTCACAATTTCCGCCAGTTTGGCTGTGGTATCAATATATCCGGCAGCCTTGATCGCTTTGGCTATACGACGACTATAACGCTCTTCCCCATACTGAAAAATCACATTGGCCAGTGCTTCTTCTTCAATATCCACCAGCCATTCTGCTGCAGTCGGACCTTGCGAGTTGTCCATACGCATATCCAGCGGGCCATCTTTCATAAAGCTGAAACCGCGTTCTGCCTGATCCAGCTGCGGTGAAGACACCCCTAAGTCAGCCATCACACCATCTACACTTTCAATACCCTGCTCAGCTAATGCCTGTTTTAAATCAGCGAAGCTGGCATGGATAATTTTAAAACGTGAATCTCCCTGTTCCAGTTCTGCGGCAACAGCCAATGCTTGCGGGTCTTTATCGAAAGCATAGACGCGTGCATTTTCATCTAATTTGGAAAGTAATAAACGTGTATGCCCACCGCGACCAAAGGTTCCATCCACATAAATTCCCGTATTGCGACCAGCCAGTAAGGCATCAATCGTTTCGTGAAGTAATACAGAAATATGTGACATAAAAACTCAATCAATAGGGCGAAAAATTTAACTGCACATTATCACTCTGTTTAGCTAAAGCTCCAAACGACTTTTTGTAGATAAATATTAATTTCTATAGAGAAAACCGTTTTTATTTTTCGACAGCCGATAAAAAAGCCTCCATCGAGGAAGCTTTTTTATATTTTAAATTTATTTTCTAATCAACAGATTAACGCTTCGAGTTATAGATCTGGTCGAAGATTGCGCCATTCACAAAGTGAGTTTTCTGTGCATTGGCCCAGCCACCGAATACTTCATCAATGGTAAAGGTTTTAATTTTTGGGAACTGTGATGAATATTTGGCTAATACTTTCTCATTACGTGGACGGTAGAAATGTCGTGCTGCCATGTCCTGACCAAGTGGAGAGTAAAGATAGTTGATATAACCTTTAGCTAACCATTTATTGCCATTTTTATCTACGGTACGATCTACGATGGCTACAGAGGGTTCAGTCAGAATGGTCAAAGATGGATAAACGATATCAAACTTATTTTTACCGAGAGTTTTTTGTGTTACTAGGGCTTCATTTTCCCAAGTTAACAACACATCACCAATATTACGTTCAGCAAATGTGGTCATCGATGCACGTGCAGCAGAGTCCATCACTTTGACGTTTTTATAAAGCTTGCCGACAAATTCTTGGGCTTTGGCTTTGCTACCACCCGGCTGTTTCTCTGCATAACCCCAAGCTGACAGATAAACCCAACGTGGCAAGCCACCAGTTTTCGGATTTGGTGTAATAATTTCTACACCCGGTTTAGTCAGATCTTTCCAGTCTTTAATTCCTTTGGGGTTATCCTTACGTACCATGAAGACAATCGTTGAAGTATAAGGTGCAGAATTGTGCGGGAACTCTTTTTGCCAGCCTGGCTGGATCTGACCAGATCTTACGATCTCTTCAATATCGTTTGCCAATGCCAAGGTCACCACATCACCTTTTAAACCGTCAACCACAGAACGGGCCTGTTTACCTGAACCGCCGTGAGACTGTTTAAAGTTCACATCAATACCGGTTCGTTTTTTCCAGTAGGCACCAAAAGATTTGTTGAATTCGTCATAGAATTCACGGGTCGCATCATAAGAAACGTTCAGGAATTCACGATCCGCGGCTTGGCTCGCAGTTGCAGTAAATGTCAGACCTGTTGCCAATAAGGCAGCACTAACCAGTGATTTTAATTGAGTTTTCATAAGAGCATCGGGAGATTATCTTCATTAGATATAACTATATGAAATAAAATTATTTTTCGCAATTGAGCAAACAAAGTGCATACAGGGTAATATTTAGTTATTTTTTGTTTTAATTTCATGTTTTATATAATAAAAATATCTAAATTAAAGGCTTATTCTATTTTTATAGCATTTTATGCTTTAGATATAAAAAAAACGGATAATAAATTATCCGCTTTCTACTTATGGTTCAGTAATTAGAATTATTTACGGTTTTCCGCAGAGATTTGATCGTAGATGGCTCCATTCACAAAATGGGTTTTCTGCGCTTTTGCCCAGCCGCCAAAGACTTTATCAATGGTAAAAGTCTGGATTTTTGGGAATTGCGCCGCATATTTTGCTGCTGCTTTAGCATCACGTGGACGGAAGTAATATTTCGCTGCCAGCTCCTGCCCTTTTGGTGAATATAATTGACATACTCCCACCACTTTCGTTTTCACTCAAGTGGGGGATTCTAAAAGCAAAGCTCTTAGGCGACTTCCTCACGGATTTCGCTTGCTTTCTGCTTCTTAGGGCGACCTTTACCGCATCCACCCTCCACAGACAAAACGGCATGTCCTGCCGACAATATATTACGAGATGCGTTTAAATCCGCATTCGCAACATAACCGCATCCGACACACTCAAATTTAGCTTGAGTTTGTCGGTTTTCTTTTGCTACATGACCACATTCACAGCAGGTTTGACTTGTGTACTTCGGATCAACTTTTACAAGTAATCCACCTCGCCATTGTTGCTTATATTCCAACATACTAACGAGCATGCCCCAACCTTGATCTAGGATTGATTTGTTTAAGCCTGACTTAGCTTTTACATTCTTTCCTTGATTTTCGATTGTGCCACTTGCTGACTTCGACATATTTGCTACTTTTAAATCCTCAACAGCAATCATTGCGTGGTTTTTGCTGAGCGTTGTAGTGATTTTTTGCAAGTAGTCATGACGAATATTGGCAATGTGATGATGTAGTTTATTGATTTTAAAATTCAGTTTTTTCCAATTTTGACTAAATTTAACTTTCTTTCTCTGCTTCCGTTGAAGTCTAGCTAATTTAATCTGATTGGTTTTAAAGCTATTGATCGGGTCAAAGACCTGACCATTTGAGGTAGTGATTAATTTCTTAACACCAAGATCAACACCAATCGCTGATTTTGATGGGTGGATCGGCATTTCAGTAAGTTCTGTTTCAGTACAGAATGAAACGTACCAACGTCCTGACACCTTACTGATCGTCACATTTTTTATTGTGCCTAGAATCTCTTGCGACTTCCTGAATTTAATAACACCTACGCCATTAGGGAGTTTGAGTTTATTTCCTTTAACCCAACAGTATTTATCGAATTGTACAAGGCGAATGGAATCATAACCGTCTGATTTTTTCTTAAATCTAGGCATAAGTGGGCGCAACTGAACCTCAGTACCATCAGCCAATTTAAAAAATTTAGGTTTCTTAGGTTTGCGCTTTTTTTCTTTTAGTCGAGCATGTTCTTTAGGGTTGAAAAACTTCCCCCATGCTGATGCAAGATCACGAACTTTTTGTTGAAGTGACACAGCATTTGAATTTCCATCTAAAAAGCTAAACTGAGGATTCTTTTTCAGTGCTGTTATCTTTTTTACTAGATTCACCGCATTAATGTGTTTATTTTGAGCAAACATTTCAAATGAAATTGCTAATATTTGATTCCAAACAAAGCGTGCAGAGCCAACGAGATTATTTAAAATAACCTCTTGCTCGACATTAGGCTCAAGCCTAAATTTATACGCTTTATTGATTTTCATTAATGAGTGTGTATCTGGTAATATGGTGCTGATTCTAACATTTTAGGTATATTTTTTCAATGAGTGAGATATATAAAAACCGACATTCAGCCTTTAATCTTCATGTTCATTTAGTTTTTATAACGAAATATCGAAAAAAAATACTAGGTGAGTTGCATCATAAATATTTCAATGAGTGTGCAACTGAAATATGTAAAGATTTTGATGCTGAATTAAAGGAATGTAATGGTGAATCCGACCATGTTCACATGCTTATTCAGTATCCACCAACGGTACAGTTAAGCAAATTGGTTAATAATTTAAAGTCTGTAACAAGTAGAAGAATGCGAAATGAGTTTTTAGACTTGAGAGGGAATTATACAAAACCTGTTTTATGGTCAAGATCATATTTTGCAGGGTCTTGTGGTGGTGCGCCTTTGGAAATAATCAAACAATATATTCAGAATCAACAAGGTTGAAATTTGTGAAATTCACCTCCACCCTGACTGACGGGTGGAGTCCTCTTTCACTTGGAGATAGTAGAAGTTATTATCTTTTTCATGATGGGCACTCATTGCTAATTTACTCAGCACTATATAAACAAAAAAATTACTTAACAATCATGTGTTTATAATATTTTATCCAATCATATTCTATTTTTGATATATATGCTCACAATTCATTTCGGATACATTTTCCCCTAAAAATTTAATATCCTGCTACAATATAAGACAGTTCTTCACGATCTCTACACAGTTATCTGTTACAAATAGGCAACTTAAATGTGGAAATCCTGAGATTTAGTAATTTTCCACAGAGAAATATTAGTTTTTTGTAAAAAATGTGACTTGGTTCTACTTTTTCATATCTGAATGTGATTAGATTGTAGCCAGTATTATAACAACATTTTTAACAAAACAAGATTAACCAAAGCCAAGGAGGAAGTTTGGATATGAAATTTAAAATATTTACAGCCAGCATCCTAAGTCTTATCACGCTGTTCTCGATTCAACTTGGCCATGCCGTAGTTGTGAAAACAGAGCTACCTAAAGCCTCTGTAAGTGCAATTGAAGTGAAAACCTCACCAATTGAAAAAGCAATTCAGCAACATAAAGCTGATAAAAATGCTTTTCATACTGAGGATGAACTTAAAGCGCTGACTGCGTTCAAATCAAATCCGACTCAAAGCTTTTTTGCAGCTCAAAACTTGCGCTTTACCCGCTTTGTGCAAAGTATCTTTTCTCCGAGCAATTCATAAGACTTAGTTTTAGTTCTCCACATTCGTTATATTTTGCTCATCCTGAAAAGCCGCATCATTCAATGTTGAATAAAGCATTAAGTGATGTGGCTTTTTCGTTATAATAGCTGCAATTTTATATTTAAGATTAGATCCGGTTATGACTGTTCGTACTCGTATTGCACCTTCTCCTACCGGTTTCCCGCATGTGGGAACTGCCTATATTGCCCTGTTCAACCTGTGTTTTGCCAAACAGCACGGTGGCGAATTCATTCTTCGTATTGAAGATACGGATCAGCTGCGTTCTACTCCTGAATCTGAAAAAATGATTCTGGACTCCCTACGCTGGTTAGGCCTGAACTGGTCAGAAGGTCCAGATGTCAGTGGTCCACATGCACCGTACCGTCAGTCAGAACGCATGAGCATCTATAAAAAATACGCAGAAGAACTGGTAGATAAAGGTCATGCCTTCTACTGCTTCGCAACAGCGCAAGAACTGGATGAAATGCGTGCTGAACAGCAGGCTCGTGGCGAAACTCCACGCTATGATGGCCGCGGTCTAAAACTGTCTAAAGAAGAAGTGGCACGTCGTCTGGCAGCTGGTGAACCGCACGTGATCCGTATGAAAGTGCCGACTGAAGGGGTATGTACCTTTAATGACATGCTCCGTGGTGAAGTAGAAATTCCATGGGCGCAAGTCGACATGCAAATTCTGCTAAAAACGGATGGTCTGCCAACTTACCATTTGGCAAACGTGGTTGATGATCACCTGATGCAAATTACGCATGTGATTCGTGGTGAAGAATGGATTCCATCTGCACCGAAACATCAGTTGCTGTACAAATACTTTGGTTGGGACATGCCAGTCCTGTGCCACATGCCTCTACTGCGTAACCCAGACAAATCAAAACTGTCTAAACGTAAGAACCCGACCTCAATTAACTACTACAAAGATATCGGCGTATTGCCAGAAGCATTGCTGAACTATCTAGGCCGTATGGGCTGGTCAATGCCAGATGAGCGTGAAAAATTCACTTTGGCTGAAATGATTGAACACTTTGACATTAACCGTGTCTCTCTGGGTGGTCCTATCTTCGATATTGAGAAACTCAACTGGTTAAATGGCCAATGGATTAAAGCTCTCTCTCCTGCTGAACTGTTAGATACCTTACTGGCTTGGAAAGCAGACCGTGCCAAACTGGAAGAAATCGCTGCTGCAATTCAACCACGGATCAATCTGCTGTCTGAAGCAGTGAACTGGTCAGCGCACTATTTCAACCATTTCCCGACTTTGACTAAAGAACAGTTCGAAAGCAAAAAACTTTCTGAAGAACAAGTGCGTCAAAGCCTGCAATTTGCGATCTGGCGTCTAGAAAGCCTGTTCACCTGGAACAATGACACTGTTAGCCAAACGTTGATGGATCTGGCGAATCAGATGAGCATTAAATTACGTGACTTTATGCCAGCGTTCTTTATTGCGATTGCCGGTTCAACCGCTTCTACCCCAGTCATGCAGACCATGGTCACTATTGGTCCGGATCTAACTTTTGCCCGTCTGCGCCACGCGCTGGAAGTGGTCGGTGCTCCTAGCAAGAAAGAAGTAAAAGCTTGGGAAAAACTGAATGAGAGTCTGAAACTGCCGAAAAATGAAGCAGTTGATCAAGCTTAATTTATTTTTTAGTTGACGTCTAAGCGTTATATCCATAATATAGCGCTCACACAGACTGGGGTCATAGCTCAGTTGGTAGAGCGCTACAATGGCATTGTAGAGGTCAGGAGTTCGATCCTCCTTGACTCCACCAAATAAGTCTTGCTTTACCTGTGTATTTGCCTCATTTGTCCCTATCGTCTAGAGGCCTAGGACATCGCCCTTTCACGGCGGTAACCGGGGTTCGAATCCCCGTAGGGACGCCATATTCAAGATGGCAACATCTTAATAAAAAACCCAAGCATTGTGACTTGGGTTTTTTATTGTCTGTCTGTTTTATATTGGCGGTATTTCGGTTTTTGCGTATCTTCCGATAAAATAATCAGTAATTTAGAATTTTGGAGTAGTAATGCAATATCGTTGCCCTAAATGTCAAAGCCCAAAAATCATGCCCGTTGCTCAGCCAGGTCAACCGGCGGCGCGCCCAGTCGTGCCTAAAAGCCTGATCATGCTGGTGCCTGCCCTGTTTGTATTATTGCTGCTGGTCATCATTAGCATCGCGATGTGGATTTTTGGAGATGGTGCAGGTACGACTTTACAGACCGCTACTGTGATCGTGTTTATTATCTGTCTGATCGCAGGCTTCATGTTCTATAAAGATTTGCCTGATTTTAAAATTTCCATGCAGGCTTTCATGCAAAGCCAAAAGAAATGGAAATGCCGTGAATGCAATCATGAGTGGGAAATCTGATTTCTAGAGTTCACTCATTTTCAAAGCCGAAAAATCTTGCATGTTTATGCAAGATTTTTTTATTAGTAAAACTAAATCTTCTAACCCCTAATATCAAAATGTCGACTAGAACAACAAATTCATATTTCTTCCAATTTGCTTCACTTTTAAAATGAAGTTTTTTTATTTCTACTGCTTGTTTTTGCTCATTAAATACACAAAAATATCAACATGAGACTAAAAGCATGTAATTCATTACCGAAATAAAACCGCTTTATATTGTAGTCTTTAGTGGATAGTTTAATTAATTGTTAATAATGGCAAAGGTGAGGAATAAAAATGCTTAAACTTAAAAAAGTCATACATTTTCTGTTTTCTCATGATGAGCCAACAGGTTCAGAAATGGAAAATTATATTTCTGAAGCAGACACCTATTATCTGGAAGCTGTACAGTTTGAAAAGCTTTGCCATATTTTAAAGCAACGCCAAGCTGAACAATTTCAAATTACGCAGCTAGAGCAGCAAGAAAATTATCAACGCAATGCTTTCTGGAACTACTTAAGTGCAGCAACACGTGGTCACGCCGAAGCGCAATATAGACTGGGTAAACACTTTCTTAAAGGTAGTCTAGGTTTAGATCAGAATTATTTTCATGCTGAGGAATGGCTGAATAAGGCTAAACAGCAAGGTCATTTAAAAGCTGCACAACTGTTATCAAATACTTATAGCCAAATGAGTGTCCAATATTAAAGAAAAAAACCAGCCCGAAAGCTGGTTTTTTTATGCGCTTTGATTAAGCACCAATTTTGCGATATTTCTGACGCTTCGCTGCCAGATCATCGCCATATTTCTTACGGCGATACTCTTCAAACTCGGTATAGTTACCGGTGAAGAATTCTGGAGTCTCATCTTCAAATGACAAGATGTGAGTCGCAATACGGTCCAGGAACCAACGGTCATGCGATACCACCATCACACAGCCCGGGAAGACCAAAATCGCATCTTCTAACGCACGTAAAGTTTCTACGTCCAAGTCGTTTGATGGTTCATCGAGCAGGATTACGTTCGCACCTTGTTGCAGGATTTTCGCAAGTTGTAAACGGTTACGCTCACCACCTGACAATTCACCTACACGTTTTTGCTGATCTTGGCCTTTAAAGTTAAAGCGCCCAATATAAGCACGAGATGCAATTTCGTAATCACCCACTTTCAGGATATCCAGACCGCCAGACACTTCTTCCCAAACGGTTTTATTGTCATCCAGGGTGTCACGAATCTGACCCACATAAGCAACTTTTACAGAATCACCCAAAGTCACTGTACCAGTATCGGGTTGCTGTTCGCCCGTCATCATACGGAACAATGTAGTTTTACCTGCACCGTTTGGACCTACGATACCGACAATCGCTGTTGGTGGTACTGTGAAAGACAAGTCTTTATACAGCAGTTTGTCACCAAACGATTTGCTAATCCCTTCAACTTCAACCACCTTGTTGCCCAGACGCGGACCAGGTGGAATATAGATTTCAGATGTTTCGTTACGTTGCTGGAATTCACGAGAGTTAAGCTCTTCGAAACGCTCCATACGTGCTTTGTTTTTCTTCTGCTGGCCTTTCGCATTTGAACGAACCCATTCAAGTTCTTTTTTCAATGCTTTAGCAAACGATTCTTCCTGCTTGTTCTCTTGTTCTAAACGCGCATTTTTCTGTTCCAGCCAAGAAGAATAGTTACCTTGGTAAGGAATACCATGTCCACGGTCAAGCTCCAGAATCCACTCGGCCACGTTATCAAGGAAGTAACGGTCGTGCGTAATCGCTACGATGGTGCCCGGGAAGTCTTTCAGGAAGCGTTCCAGCCAAGATACAGACTCTGCATCCAAGTGGTTAGTTGGTTCGTCGAGAAGCAGCATGTCTGGTTTAGACAGCAGTAAACGGCACAATGCAACACGACGGCGTTCACCACCTGAAAGCATGGTTACATCTGCATCCCATGCAGGCAGATTTAATGCTGCTGCAGCCTGTTCCAGCTGGTTATTCAGGTTATGCGCATCCCAAGTCTGGATAATTGCTTCCAGTTTTTCCTGCTCTTTTGCTAGTGCATCGAAGTCTGCATCTGGATCTGCATAGTCTGCAAATACCTGATCAAGGCGCTCTAATGCATCAAGTGCTTCACGTACGCCGTCTTCAACGTTGCCACGAACGTCTTTGGTTGGATCAAGTGGTGGTTCTTGCTCGAGGTAACCAATTTTGATACCCGGTTGCGCACGTGCTTCACCAGAGAAATCTTTATCTACGCCCGCCATAATACGAAGCAAAGTAGATTTACCTGCACCGTTCAGACCAAGCACACCAATTTTTGCGCCTGGGAAAAATGATAAGGAGATATCCTTGAGGATTTCGCGCTTTGGCGGAACCATCTTGGACACTCGGTTCATCGTATAAATATATTGGGCCACGTAGGACTCCTCAATTGAAAAACCAAATGGGGGAAGAAACAAACTCCCCCTGCTCAATCATGAGCGAAAAAATAATCGGCTATTATACGCAGAAAGTCTTCAAAACATAAGCCATTCACGTGAAGTTAATGCCTTGTTACAAGTTTAATCCTGTTTATTTTTCAAACAGCATTTCTGACACCTAAACTTGCATTATTTTATTGATGCTATATCGTTAATTAAGATATTCATTTGAATAAATATGCACTTTTCTTCATATTTCAAGTGCTAATATTTGAGCAGTTTCATTACAGCTAAAAACACAAGAAGACCAACGATCATGACTCATAAAGCAGAAACTTTAGCGATTCACGCAGGCTATAGCCCGGAACCTACTACTAAAGCTGTGGCAGTGCCAATTTATCAAACCACCTCATATGCCTTTGACAATACTCAGCACGGTGCCGATCTGTTTGACCTGAAAGTTCAGGGCAATATTTATACCCGCATTATGAACCCTACCACAGCGGTGCTAGAACAACGTATTGCAGCTCTGGAAGGTGGTATTGGTGCGCTGGCTTTAGCTTCGGGTATGGCTGCGATTACCTATGCGATTCAGACCATTGCTGAAGCGGGTGACAATATTGCTTCGGTGTCCACTTTATATGGTGGCACCTATAACCTGTTTGCGCATACGCTGCCTAAACAAGGGATCGAAGTTCGCTTCTTTGATTATCAAGACCCGGAAGCATTACGTGGCCTAATTGATGACAAGACCAAACTGGTTTTTGTGGAATCAATTGGAAACCCACTGGGCAATATTATTGACCTCGAAGCGATTTCCAAGATTGCGCATGAATATGGCGTACCAGTCATCGTTGATAATACGGTTGCCACCCCAGTCCTACAAAAATCTTTTGATTTCGGTGCCGACATCGTGGTGCATTCACTCACCAAATACATTGGCGGTCATGGTAATTCGATCGGCGGTATTATCGTGGATAGTGGCAAGTTCCCATGGGGGCAACATGCCGAGCGTTTCCCTGCTCTGAATACACCTGATCCAAGCTATCACGGTGTCAATTATGTCGAAGCTTTAGGTGAAGCTGCCTATATCGCGCGTGCTCGTGTCGTACCTCTGCGTAATACCGGGGCAGCGATCAGCCCGCAAAATGTATTTTTAATTCTGCAAGGCTTGGAAACTTTGAGCCTGCGTATGGAACGTCATACCGAAAATGCGCTGAAGGTTGCAGAATATTTGCAACAACATCCAAAAGTAAAATGGGTCAATTATGCCGGTCTGAAAGATCACCCGCAGCATGCTTTGGCACAAAAATATGTGAAAGGTAAACCGTCTGCCATTCTGACTTTTGGTGTAGAAGGTGGCCGTGAAGGCGGTGCCCGTTTTATCGATGCCCTGCAACTGTTCACCCGTCTGGTCAATATTGGGGATGCTAAGAGTCTCGCCTGTCATCCTGCAACCACCACCCACCGCCAGCTCAATCCTGAAGAGCTCAAATCAGCAGGTGTGAGTGAAGATATGGTTCGCTTATCGATTGGAATTGAACACATTGATGACCTGATTGCGGATCTGGAACAATCTCTTGCAGCAGTTTAAGCGCCATTTTAAAGCAGAAAACTCCAGCAAAAATGCTGGAGTTTTTTTATTTATTTTTTGAATACAATCACTTGCTTTGTGATTTATTTTCATGATAAAAATCAATTGAAACGGCGAACACAAATAGAGCAATTACTCTAATTTTTATTTTATTTTCAATAGTTTAATGTATAGATTTTCTTAAATAATTAGTTATCATATTAGTACTCATCTTCGCTCTTATCTTTGTTAGAGCCATCTTTGATTTTTTAATAAAAATAATTTGAACGCAGTCTTCAAATTAGGGATAACAAACGTGAAAACTAGACTACAGAGACAATTGGAAAAACGTATTGCAGGTAAAACTGTTCTCATAACAGGCGCATCCAGTGGTATAGGTTTAACGACGGCACATCAGCTGGCAGATGCTGGCGCACATGTTTTACTGGTCGCACGTACCAAAGACACCCTAGAACAAGTAAAAAAAGAAATTGAATCCAAAGGCGGTAAAGCTTCAGTATTTCCATGTGATCTCAACAATATGGAATCCATTGATGAAGTGTCCAAACAGATTATTGCTTCAGTCGACCATATCGATATCCTGATTAACAATGCGGGTCGCTCGATTCGCCGTGCGGTGCATGAATCAGTGGATCGTTTTCATGATTTTGAACGTACCATGCAGCTAAATTATTTTGGTGCAGTACGTCTGGTGATGAATATCCTGCCGCAAATGATGATTCGCCGTGCAGGTCATATCATCAATATCAGCTCGATTGGTGTATTGGCGAATGCCACCCGCTTCTCGGCTTATGTCGCATCTAAAGCGGCACTGGATGCTTTCAGCCGCTGTCTGTCTGCAGAAGTCCATTCACATAAAATTGCGATCACTTCGATTTATATGCCTTTGGTTCGTACGCCAATGATTGCACCGACCAAGATCTATAAATATGTGCCTACCCTGTCTCCGGAACAGGCAGCTGAACTGGTTGCTTATGCGATTGTGAAACGTCCGAAGAAAGTCGCAACCAATTTGGGACGTCTGGCTTCGATTACCTATGCGATTGCACCAGACATCAACAATGTCCTGATGTCGATCGGTTATAACCTGTTCCCAAGCTCTTCAGCATCAGTGGGTCAGCCGCAAAAACTGAACTGGGTACAAAAGGCCTATGCGCGGATCTTCCCGGGCGAGCACTGGTAATTTCTTCAACAATATTCTGGCCGCCTAAGGGCGGCTATTTTATTTCTGCACTTTAGAGATTCAACCGCTCAGGTTTATAATCTGAATGCGCCTAACGACACATCCTGTCTTTTCAGGCACAGATTTTTGCCGCAAATGCGTCGAGATCACGTACACTATGGACGGATATTTCCTATCCATCTTTTTATATTCTGATTCAATTAATGGAAACCCTTATGAACAACGTGCAATGGCTCGATGAAGTAAAATTTAACGAACAAGGTCTGATCCCTGCCATTGCCCAGCACCATCAAACTGGTCGTGTATTGATGGTCGCCTGGATGAACCGTGAAGCGCTGGCTTTAACTGCTGAAAAAAATCAGGCGGTATATTTCTCCCGTTCACGTAACAAGTTATGGCATAAGGGTGAAGAATCTGGTCATTTCCAGACTGTGCATGAAATCCGTCTGGACTGTGATGCGGACGTGATTATTTTACAGATTGAACAGCATGGTGGTATTGCCTGCCATACCGGCCGTGAATCATGTTTCTATCGTAAACTGACACCGAATGGCTGGGAAATTGTGGATGTACAAATTAAAGATCCAGCAGCAATTTACGGTGAAAAATCAACAAATCCACATACCCTTGCTATGAATGCCTCAACTGCTCAGTCTGAACAGGTTGAAGTATTATCATACTTGGGCGAGATGATGGCAGAGCGTAAGAAAGCCGATCCGGAATCCTCTTATGTGGCCAAGCTGTACCATAAAGGCCTCAACAAGATTCTGGAAAAAGTCGGTGAAGAAAGCTTCGAAACCGTGATCGCGGCTAAAGATTTCAAAACTGAAGCCTCTGAAGACAACAAGAATGACCTGATCTATGAAGTAGCTGATCTGTGGTTCCATACCATTGTCATGCTTGGTTATTTTGACCTTGATCCACAACTGGTCCTGAATGAACTGGCACGCCGTCAGGGTCTATCCGGTCTGGTTGAAAAAGCCAATCGTCAACATTAAGTCGTGAATGAATCTACCTGTGTCTGATCTGCAAAAACCCAAAGCAACCTATGAGCAGGCCACTGCCATTGATAACGCACGTCTGGGAAAATCTTTTAAAGTCATTGCCTATGCGGGCACAGGTAAAACCACGACCCTGCAAATGATCAGTGATGCCATGCCGGAACGGCGCGGCATGTATCTGGCGTTTAATAAATCCATTGCCTCAGAAGCACAAAACAAGTTTCATCGGGGTGTGGACTGCCGTACTTTCCACTCCCTGGCTTTTCGCAGTGTTCCACGTGGAGTCACGGATAAACTACGCCTACCGCGTTTAAGTCCAAGCTTTATTGCCAAAGAATATCGCCTTGAACCGATGACCTTGCGCCGGATGATGGGCGGACGTTATGAAAAATATGTACTGATGCCTTCGCGTCTGGCCAGTCTGGTCGCGAATGCAGTTGGCTATTTCTGCTCAACCAGTTCGCAATATCCCGCCCCGCGACATATTCAGGCACCGAGCTGGCTACACCCAGATGATATTGAAGCATTGCAAAAGAAACTTTATCCAGCAGTTGAACGGCGTTGGTTAGAGTCAATTGATCCCAATCATCAGGCCGGGATTGGGCATGATATTTACCTGAAACTTTGGGCATTGTCTGAGCCCAATATTCCTGCCGACTATGTGCTGTTTGATGAAGCACAGGATGCCGACCCACTGATGCTAGGAATTTTGCTGAAACAGCGTAGCACTCAGGTCATCTATGTCGGCGATGCGCATCAGCAGATTTATGCCTGGCGTGGCGCAGTGAATGCCATGCAGCAGCTGCCGCTACCCGAATCTCGTCTGACCACTTCATTCCGTTTCGGGCCTGAAATTGCGTTAAATGCCAATGCGATTTTGGGAGCATTGAATGAAACCGTGCCCCTACTCGGTAATCCGCACTTAAACTCCAAAGTCGTCAATAAACCGCACACTAAATTACGCGATGCGATTCTATGCCGGACCAATGCGCGTGCTATGGAACTATTACTTGCCGGTTTAGTACGTGGCGATAAAGTCAGCCTGCAAGCCGATCATGTCAAATTAAACCGTTTTGTTGATGCCGCTGCGATGCTGAAACAGGGCAAACGTGTGGTTGATGTACCTGAACTGGCCTGGTTTAATTCCTGGCATGATGTACACGAATACTGTGAGACCAATGAAGGCAGTGATATCAAGCCTTTAGTCAAACTGGTCGATGAACATGGCACTGATCCCCTGAAAACTGCCCTCGCCAAAATCACCCCAATCGGACAAGCGGACTACATCATCTCTACCGCGCATAAGGCCAAAGGTCTGGAATGGGATCGTGTGCATATTGAAGATGACTACCAGTTCAAGCTGAATGAGAAAGACCATAAAATTAGTGACGAAGAGTTACGTCTGCTTTACGTGGCCTGTACTCGTGCTAAAGTAAGCTTAAATATTCATCACATTTATGACCTCATTCAACAACTGAAAATCAGGATGCCACAGTCACTGCGCCAAGCCGTCGGCTAAGGTAAAACATAGATGTAAAAATCACGCTACAGGTGATCCATGCACATCGAAAAAATACAATTCAAACATGCTCTGCACTTTTCTAATATCCAGCTCGATTTTGATTTGCAAAAATCACCTGTGACTTTAATTCTGGGTGATCAAGGTTCGGGTAAAACCACCTTGCTGCGCTTGAGTTATCAGGCTTTAACCTGGTTTTCTGCACGTTTTCGCGACTTGCGTACCGCAGGTTTAAGTATGCTGGATCAGGATATCCTGCAAAATCGTCTGCAATCCAAAATTGATATCCAGGTGCGTTTTCCTGATGATTTGGGACCATTACCTGAATCAGCACAGGGAGAAGCAGCCCCTGCCCAATCCTGTTCCTGGCAGTTATACAAAACCTTAAATAGTCAGGGAATTGGCTTTGCCAAAGCGGAAACCCAGCAACTCGATACCATGGTGAATCTTTATCAGAAGGCAAGACAACATGACCCTTTGCTCGGCCTGCCTATGGTCGCCTATTATCCGGCTGAACGCTTCGTCAATGAAATCAATTTACTCAGCAAAAATAATCAGGCCATTTTTCAGACTGCGCATGCCTATGAAATTACTGCTATCCCTTTTACGACTTTTGCACGTTTCTTTGAATGGTTTCGTGAAATCAGTGATATCGAAAATGCACAAAGTGCCAAGATCATTGACCAGATTCTAGATCAGGCGCTACAGCAATCGGATGATATACAGGCAGATCAGCTGGTCCAGCAAATTGAAAAAGCTAAAGCACATATGCATACACCGAGCCTGACTGCCTTGCGTGAAGCTTTATCCATTGTACTACCAGAACTTAGCCAGATTTATCTGGACTACCAGCCCAAGCTGCAATTGATGGTGCGTTATCAGGATCACACCTTTAGCTTTCAGCAGTTGTCGAGCAGTATCCGGAACTGGATTGCACTGGTGGGAGATGTTGTACGGCGCCTTTGTCTGCTTAATCCGCACAGCTTATTTCCCTGTCAGGAAGGTACTGGCATTTTACTGATTGATGAAATTGATCATCAACTGGATCAGGACATGGCCGCCGTCATTTTACCGCGTCTGCATCAGGCGTTTCCTAACTTGCAGATTATTGTGACTGGAAACCGGCCGGAATTGCTGGAGCAGGCTCAGGATTTTCAGTGTCTAAAACTGGAAAATAAACAGGTGCATCCCATCCATCTAAATCCAATGCAGGTTCAGTATGATCATTTTTATGCAGAGTTGCCGCTTGAGATGAGCCAAAATCATTCAGATATAGAAAAAGTTGAAGATGCACTTCAGGAACCAGAAATAGTCAACTTGACGGCTCAGTCTGTTTTGCAACTGATTCAGGAACAGCTAAGCACAGAACAGCAGCAAGAACTTTTACAACTGTTGAGTCAGGATAATTCACAAAGCCTGCCTCAATCTTCTTAACTAGTGCTGAAACGATAATGCAATTTAAAAATTAAAATCAGGATGCAAGAATAGGTTTTGATTTTCTGCATTCCTGATCAAGAAGTTATAAATTTTTATCAATAAATGCAGGGAGTTTGATCTTTATTTTCGGTCAAATTTGTACGAGATGTTCAAGCATGCACCCCATATCAAAACCAAGCTTACGTATAATCTACAAGTTCTACATAAAAACATTGATGTTGTGGTTATCCTGTAATATGATCGGTTTTACTTGCAATTTTCGTTGTAAAATCGGAATTTGCTATCGTTTATAAGTTGCGCAATACAACTGTTTTATTCTGTTTGAATATCATTCTGGCTTTCAAGATCGAGAAGTTTTGGGTCGCTCTTTGCGGTCCTGTAATCCTTGAAAGATAAAGATTCACCCTAGGTTGACCTTAACCTATATCACGACAATGGATACGAGTGTGCTGCCAATTATTATATTGTTACCGTTAGTATTAGGCACAACCCTTGTCTCGTGGCTGAAGCAATTTTCACGCGGGGTAACGGCTTTAGGAGCAATTGCCGTCAGCCTCAGCAGTTTCTTATTACTGTTGAGTCAGGCGCCTGCTGTATTTAATGGAACGGTAATTACCCAGACCTGGTCCTGGCTACCCCAGCTTGGAATCGACTTCAGTTTCCGGCTGGATGCTTTGGGCATGCTGTTTGCTCTGCTGATTAGTGGAATTGGTACCCTGATTTATATCTATGCCTATTACTATCTCAGTCCTAAAAACTCCCTGAGTAAACTCTATTTCCTGCTGATGCTGTTTATGGCAGCGATGCTCGGTATTTCATTGTCTAATAATCTTCTGATTCTCCTGATTTTCTGGGAACTCACCAGTATTTCTTCCTTCCTGCTAGTTGGTTACTGGAGCAATTACGAAGCGGCCCAACGCGGCTCACGCATGGCTCTAACCATTACCGGCATGGGCGGCTTATCTATGCTGGGTGGTTTTATTCTGCTCGGACAGATGACGGGTACCTATCAGATTGACCAGATCCTGATGATGGGCGAACAGATTCAGGCACATGCCCTATTTGTACCGACATTATTATTAATTTTACTCGGTGCTTTTACCAAAAGTGCGCAGTTCCCGTTTCACTTCTGGTTACCAAATGCCATGGCAGCACCGACGCCGGTGTCTGCCTATCTGCACTCTGCCACCATGGTCAAAGCGGGCCTGTTTTTAGTCGCACGTTTATTGCCGATTTTTGCAGGCGCGGCACTGTTCCATAATATTGTTACTTTTATCGGGTTATTTACCCTGTGTGTGGCAGCGTTCTTTGCCATCTTTAAAGAAGATCTGAAAGGTCTGTTGGCCTATTCAACTATTAGCCACTTGGGCCTGATCATGTGTTTGCTGGGTATTGGCTCACCACTGGCCGTGGCAGCAGCAATTTTCCATATCATTAACCATGCAACCTTTAAAGCTGCCCTATTCATGATTGCCGGGATCATTGACCATGAATCCGGTACTCGTGATCTGCGAAAATTGTCTGGTCTTTGGCAAATGCTGCCTTTTACCGCAACACTGACCATGATCACCGCCGCCTCCATGGCTGGTATTCCATTAACCAATGGTTTCTTGTCCAAGGAAATGTTCTTTACCGAACTGGTCGCAAACTTAAGTGGCCCAGTCATGGTCGGTGCTGCTATTGCAGGAACACTGGCCGGGATTTTCGCTGTCGCCTATTCGATTCGCCTGGTACATGGCGTGTTTTTTGATGGTCCGTTAGGCCAGCAAGTCCCAAATAAAGCTGCGCATGAGCCGCCATTTGGTATGCGTGCACCGGCTATCTTACTGGCTTTTCTGTGTATTGCAGTTGGTCTGCTACCAGGATTACTGGTCGAAAAGATTGTAAATAGCACCACACAAGCGTCAACCCAGAATTTCGCCTTTGAAGGCACTCACCTCGCCCTTTGGCACGGTATTAATCTGCCTTTGGTGATGAGTATCATCGCGATATTCGGCGGTGCAATTTTCTATTTTGCACTGGCCAAAGGCGGCGCAATTCGGGAAATTGATCTGGATCCGAAACTGGGCAAACTGCAAGGTCGTGTACTGTTTGATCTGTTCCTGAAAAATCTGTTACTGAATTCAAGACGTTTCCGCCGTGCGACTGAAAATGGCAAACTGCAAAGTTATATTTTGTGGACGGTGCTGTTTACCATTGGTCTGGTGGGCTATCCACTCGTCGTCAATGGGATCGACACCGGTAGCCGCGAACTGACCCATGCACCAGTTCTGGCCATCGTTCTATGGTTACTGCTGTTCTCAGCCTGCTGGATGATGCTGTGGTTCCATCATGAACGGATTAAAGCCATCCTGATCAGCGGTGCGGTCGGTCTGGTCGTCACCATGGTTTTCATTGGTTTTTCAGCACCCGATCTGGCTTTGACCCAGATTACAGTCGATGTAGTAACGACGGTTCTGCTACTAATGAGCCTGTCACTCCTGCCACAATTAACGCCTTATGAATCCAGCCCGACCCGACGCTGGCGAGATGCAGTGATTGCAGTCTGCGGAGGTCTAGGAATTGCAACAGTTGCCTGGCTAGTTATGACACGTGACCATAATTCAATTTCCTGGTTCTTCATCCAACAATCGATTCCGCTTGGTGGCGGTACAAACGTCGTCAATGTAATTCTGGTCGATTTCCGTGGTTTCGATACCTTTGGCGAGATTACCGTACTCGGGATTGCCGCCATTGGGGTACTAAGTCTGATGGATGGTATGCGTGCTCATGGCACCACCATTACCCAAGGCCTGACTTACCGTTTTAACCCCTCCCCTTTGATGCTAAGAATTACTGCATCATGGATTTTGCCGGTAGCACTGGTGGTTAGTCTGTATATCTTTATGCGCGGCCATAATCTTCCGGGTGGCGGTTTTATTGCCGGTCTGGTCACCTCATTGGCTTTGATCATTCAATACGTTGCCATTGGTCAGGATCATGCAGAAAAAATGCTGGGAGCTAAATCTGGACGTCTCTATGAAATCTGGATTGGCGTCGGCCTGACTATTGCTGGCCTGACTGGCATCGCAGCCTGGTTCTGGTCACGTCCTTTCCTGACCAGTGCCCATATTCATGTCCATCCGCCATTACTTGGCGATATGCATCTGGCTTCTGCTGCACTATTTGATGTCGGTGTCTATGTCACCGTAGTCGGTGCGACCATGCTGATGATTTCCGTTCTGGGTGACTCCCGTCACTCAAGTATGACTGGCCCAGTACCAAGAGGATAATAGAATGATTAGTTTAGAACTTTTATTAGCCTCAGCAATTGGCCTACTCACTGCCACCGGGATCTATCTGATTCTGCGGGCACGTACCTTTCCGGTGGTCCTCGGACTGGCCATGATTGGTTATGCAGTGAACCTGTTTTTATTTGCCATGGGCCGTATTCAGATGAATTCACCTGCAGTACTCACCGAAACCACGCAGGTCACCGATCCTTTACCTCAGGCCTTGGTTTTAACCGCAATTGTAATCGGTTTTGCCACCACCGCCTTTATTGTACAGCTGGCCTTACGTAGCCGTTATGAATCAGGAACAGATCACGTTGATTCCAAAGAAGAGATACCGCAACATGACCCACGTGAGGATGAGCCGTAATGACTGATCTTCTCAACTTCTTGAATCAACACACCCCTATTTTCAGTATTCTTTTACCGGCGTTTACTGCCTTTATTTTAGTACTGTTAGGTAACCCAGGTTCCGGTTCTCTGATTACCGACTGGCGTCAGCCGTGGCGTCGTGGCGTGAGTCATATTTCGACCCTACTGGGTCTGATTATGGCGATTGGCTATCTGATCAATAGCAGCCAAGGGCAAATTAGTGTCTACACTTTAAGTGAATGGGCCGCCCCTTTTGGTATTGTGCTGGTCCTGGACCAGCTCTCTGCCTTGATGCTGGTACTGACCTATACACTCGCTTTGCCCATCGTTTGGTATGCCAGTAAAGAATGGGATATTCGCGGGCGCTATTTCCACGCCATGGTCCATTTTCTGTTAATGGGGCTTAGTGGTGCCTTCCTGACCGGTGACTTGTTTAACCTGTTCGTGTTCTTCGAGATCTTGTTAATGGCATCCTATGTCCTGCTTTTGCATGGGCAAGGCAAGGCACGCTTCCAGCTCGGTGTGCATTATGTGGCTATTAACCTGCTCGCTTCTGCCATGTTCCTGATCGGACTCGGCATGATTTATGGCAGTGTCGGCAGCCTGAATATGGCTGATGTTGCTCGTCTGATGCCAACTCTGGCAGGTGACGAAAATAAGCTTGCCGTTGCAGGCGGACTGATGCTATTTGTGGTGTTCGGGATCAAGGCAGCCATGTTACCGGTAGGCCTGTGGCTTCCTAAAACGTATGCTGTTGCCACTACTCCGGTGGCTGCCCTGTTTACCATCATGACCAAAGTCGGGATCTACGCGATTATCCGGGTCAATGGCACTGTATTTGATGATGAATATAGCCATCAGATCCTGATGAACTGTCTGCTGGTCATTGGGGTGATTACCTCACTGTATGGCGCATTTGGTGCCATTGGGACTGAACGTCTACGTCGTTTTGTCGGCTTTATGATCCTGTCTTCGGTCGGCACCATTCTGATTGCGATTGCCATGAACAGCACTCAGGCTTGGGCAGGTGCCTTGTACTATATGGTGCACAGTACCCTGATTGGCGCAGCGTTTTATATCCTGTGTGGCTGGATTACTTCACAACGCGGTGAATTTAAAGATCACTTTAAAATTGCCCCACAGATGAAACAGAATAAGCTGGTTTCTATTGTGTATTTCATCATTGCCTTGATGATGGCCGGCTTGCCACCTTTCAGTGGCTTCTTCGGTAAAGTGTTTATCCTGCAAGCTTCAGGACAGTCTGAACATCAAATGCTGATTATCTTTACGGTTCTACTGGTCAGCTTACTAAGTATTCTGGCTTTTACCCGGGTTGGTTTTATTCTGTTCTGGCGTTCAAGCCGACCAGAACAGGATGAAAATTCTGAAGAATTCAGCAAATATGAATCCTTGCCCAGCAAGGCACCAGCACGGAATGACCGGGTTATTTATCTATTATTGCTCAGTCTGACAGCCTACGTTGTTTTTGCTGCACCGATTTATCAATATAATTATCAGACCGCAGCACAGATTAAGACCAATCCGATTTATGAAGCAGCATTATTAAAACGTGATGCTGAAGGTAAGTTTATTAGTGTGCAGCCATTTGATCCGGGTTATTTACCAGAAACCAAATACGGTGGTGAAACGCCTGATCCAAATGCACATCTGATTCCTTATGTCATTTCAGAAAATACCTTAAATGGCGACCATATTTCTGAATTTAAACAGCGTCAGATTGATAAACAGTATATTGAACAGAACAAATACGACGACAATCAACTTAAACCGGCGGAGGGACTTTAATGGCTAAATCATTACTTCAACGCTGGTTCCCTCATCCTTTCGTTTCCGTGATTGTGGCGATGAGCTGGGTCATGCTGGCCCATAATATGGAAGCCGGCACAGTGCTCATGGCACTATTTCTGGCCATCTTGATTCCGCGAATGGTCGCCCCTTTCATTGATTACACGCCGAATATCCGGTGGATCCCGGCGATGCGCCTGTTTTGGATCGTTGTTTGGGACATCATTGTCGCTAATATTAAAGTCGCGATTTTAGTACTGGGACCGACCAAAAATCTGCATCCAAAATGGTTTCGTGTTCCTCTGGATACCGAGCATGAAGAAGTGAATACTTTGCTGGCAATGATTATTACCACCACACCAGGTACAGTCTCTGCGGGGATTGATCAGGATCGTGGCGATATTCTGGTGCATGCCTTAAGCACGGATGATGAAGAGGCCGAAATCGAAACCATCAAACAGCGCTATGAACAACCATTGATTAAAATTTTTAGCGCACAATCAGGAGCTGAAGCATGACCATTCTGCCTTATGCATTGCTGATTTGTCTGGGTGCTGTCACGATCTCCATGTTACTGTGTCTGATCCGGCTGGTTATGGGCCCATCAATCGTTGACCGTCTGCTGGCACTGGATACCCTATTTTTAAATGCAACCTGTCTGGTGGTGATTCTGGGAATCTACTGGAGCAGCACTTTCATGTTTGAAGGTGCCCTACTGGTGGCCATGCTGGGCTTTGTTTCTACCGCTGCCCTTGCCCGCTATTTCACCACTGGCCATGTCATCGACTAGGAGTTTTTAAATGCCTTTGATTTTAGAAATACTAGTTTCGATTTTTTTATTGATTGGCGCGTTTTTTATGCTGGTGGGTGGTATTGGAATGATACGTCTACCTGACCTGTTTATGCGTCTGCATGCACCGACTAAATCCAGTACCTTAGGCCTGGGAAGCTTTCTGATCGCTTCTATTATTTTTTCGGCTATCTATGGTCGTTTAGGTTTTGCTGAAGTACTGATTACCCTGTTTGCCTTCATTACTGCACCGGTATCTGCCAACCTGATGGCGCAAGCGGCCTTGCATTTACGTTTGCGCTCGATGAGTGGTGAAGTGCCAGAAACACTAGAACGTCCATTGCCTTGGCAGAAAACCCGCCGTCGTGCATTTTATGAAAAGAAAATGAATGACCAGGATTCAAAGTAATAGTTAGCCAGTTCTACTTAAAAGTTCAACAATAAAAAAGCCACCCTAAGGTGGCTTTTTTATTGCGCTTTATAAAAGCTTATTCTTCATCTTTCTTGTCTTCAGCAGGAGGTAAATCCTTCACTGCTTCAGCAATCAGACCAAACATATAGTTACCATATGCATTGGTTTTGTCGTAATGGAAACGTAGACGAGGTGTAATACGTGTCTTGATTCGACGACTCAGTTCATGGCGCAGGAACCCGGATGCCTTATTCAGGACATCGAGTGTTTCTTTATTTGCCGCTTCACTTTGCTCATCACCAAGTTCACGACCCATTACTGTGACATAAACTTCTGCATATCCTAAGTCTGGGCTCACCTTCACGGCTGAGATGGTCACCAGACCACCCAGACGTGGATCTTTCAGCTCCTGACGGATCAGTTCAGACAACTCGCGTTGTACCGTATCCGCCATACGCTTCAGACGTTGACTACCCGCCATTAAAGACTCCGTTTAATCAATTGCACATCATACACTTCGATCTTGTCGAGAGGTTTGATGTCTTTATAGCCTTTCACCGCAAGACCACATTCCATACCGGCACGAACTTCTTCCACCACTTCTTTGTAGCGACGAAGAGATTCTAGCTCGCCCTGGAAGATCACCACGTCATCACGTAATACGCGAATCGGTTTGTTACGGTGTAATACGCCTTCAAGTACCATACAGCCTGCTGCAGCACCAAATTTGCTTGAATGGAACACTTCACGTACTTGAGCAACACCCAAGATGGTTTCACGGTGTTCAGGAGCCAGCTTACCGCTCATCGCTGCTTTCACGTCATCAATCAATTGATAGATCACTGAGTAGTAACGAATGTCGATACTGTCTGCGTCTGCTTTTTGACGTGCAGTATTGTCGGCACGTACGTTAAAGCCAAGAAGAACCGCTTCTGAAGATTCAGCAAGCGTTACGTCAGATTCAGTAATCGCACCAACACCAGAACCAATGATACGTACTTTTACTTCATCCGTTGAAAGCTCAGCCAATGCAACATGCAGCGCTTCCAATGTACCGCGTACATCAGTTTTCAATACCACATTGACGATTGGCACATCTTTTTTGCCCATAGACGCCATGATGTTTTCAAGACGCATTGCAGATTGACGTTCAAGACGTTTTTGACGTTCACGATCCATACGCGCATCGGCAACTTCACGTGCTTTCTTCTCGTCATTCACAACAAGAACTTCGTCACCTGCCATCGGCGCTTCTGGAAGACCCAGAATTTCGACTGGAATCGAAGGACCTGCAGACTTGATACGTTTACCGTTTTCATCGGTCATGGCACGAACGCGGCCATAAGATGAACCAGCAAGTACCAGGTCACCCACTTTCAGCGTACCGTTTTGAACCAGAATAGAAGTCACTGCACCGCGGCCTTTATCAACACGCGCTTCAATCACAACACCTTGTGCCGCACCTTCTTCAGACGCCTTCAATTCAAGCAATTCAGACTGAATTAAAATCAGGTCAAGAAGTTCATCAATACCGGCACCAGTATGTGCAGATACTTTCGCTACAGGAACGTCACCGCCCCATTCTTCAGGTACGATTTCTTTGGTGGTCAATTCGTTCAATACGCGATCTGGATCAGCTGAGTCTTTATCCATCTTGTTGATTGCAACAATGATTGGCGTACCCGCTGCACGTGCGTGATCGATTGCTTCTGCAGTTTGTGGCATCACACCATCATCTGCTGCAACAACCAGGACTACGATATCAGTCGCTTTGGCACCGCGTGAACGCATTGCAGTAAACGCTGCGTGTCCCGGAGTATCCAAGAAGGTGATAATACCTTTATCAGTTGTTACATGATAAGCACCGATATGCTGGGTAATACCACCTGCTTCGCCTTGCGCCACTTTGGCACGACGAATACGGTCTAGAAGCGATGTTTTACCATGGTCAACGTGACCCATGATCGTAACAACTGGCGCACGAGTGGTTTGCGCACCACGAGCTTCTTCAGCCTGTTCAAGCAGGTTATCTTCAACTGCAGTTTCAGAAACCAGTACCGGGTTATGACCCATTTCTTCAACCACAAGTGCCGCGATTTCCTGATCGATTGCCTGGTTTTGAGTAACCAGTTCACCCATTTTCATCAGTGACTTGATGACTTCACGAACCTTAACCGCCATTTTCGCAGCAAGGTCAGCAACGACAATCGTTTCACCGATTTCAACGTCATAAACCTGTTTTTTCACTGGCTTTTCAAAACCATGCTTGTTCGCTTGGCTAGATTTCAAACCACGTTTGTGTGAGTTATCACGGAAAGACTGCTCTTCACCACGACGACCACCTTTTTTCGGTGAACGTGTATTTGAAGTGTTAGTACCACGTTTAATTTCGCGGTCTTCTTTCGCAAATGAGTCTTCATATGCCTGGCCAACCAGACCAGCAGCAAGTGGAGAATCATCAATCACACGAATAGTTGCAGTGGTATCTTCAGAAGAATACTTCGACGCCATCTTGCGCATTTGCTCAAGGGTGCGTTGTTGTGCTTCTTCAGCTGCCTTACGACGTGCTGCTTCTTCAGCTGCTTTTAATTGAGCGGCTTGAGCTTCACGCGCTTTTTTCTGTTCTGCTGTTTCAACTTGTTTAACCGCTGCTTTCACAATCGGTTTATTAGTTGATTTGCGTTTTACCACAACAGCTGCTTTAGGTGTTTCCTGTTTCTCAGTTTCTTGTTTCTGAGCTGCACGCATTGCTTCTAGCGCTTTGCTTGCATTGTTTGTACCTGATTTAGGTGCATCAGCAGGTTTTTTAGCTGGTGCTGACTTCTGTTCAGCTTCTGCTTTCGCTTGCTGTTCAGCTTGAGCCTTCGCTAAAGCTTCTGCTTTAATTTGTTCCGGGTCTGGCTTGACGAATGTATGTTTCTTGCGAACTTCTACATTAATCGTTTTCGCCTTACCTGAAGTACTTGCCACTTTAGCAGTACTGGTCGTTTTACGTTTCAACGTGATTTGTCCTGCATGGCCATCTGAACCTTGTGTCTTTTTCACATGATTCATTAAGCGATCTTGTTGTTCGGTGGTAATAATATCGTCAGCTTTACGCTGTGGTAAACCTGCCTCACGAACCTGCTCTAGGAGCTTATCAACATGGCGACCCACGCTGAGTGCTAACTCTTTAATCGACTTGTCCGTCATATACTACCTCCTAGTTAAACCATGATTCGCGCGCTTTCATAATAAGTTGACCGGCTTTCTCAGCACCGAGACCTTCGATATCTTCGATATCATCAGTCGCTTGGTCAGCTAAGTCATCTACGGTTACCACACCACGAGCTGCGAGAGCTTGCGCGATCTCTGCTGTCATGCCTTCCATTGCAACAAGTTCTTCACTTGGCGCTTGTACGTTTTCTTGCTGTTGTAATGCATCAGCAAGTGCAATTTCTTTCGCACGGCTTTGCAGTAATTCAACCAGTTCCGCATCCAGTTCGATTTCATCAAACGTTTCTGGCGGTACGTAAGCAATTTCTTCAAGCGAGGTGAAGCCCATTTCTACCAACGCCATCGCCAAATCTTCAGCAATATCCAGACGTGTAACAAACATATCCAGGTATTTTTGTGCTTCGCTTTGCTGACGTGCGTAGTACTCTTCTTCCAGCATCATGTCCAGCTTGTAGCCAGTCAATTCAGATGCCAGACGAACGTTTTGACCTTGTGAACCAATTGCGCGAGCTAGCTGATCACTAGTCGCGAAAATGATGTCTGCAGTACGTGCATCTTCATCGATGACAATACTAGATACATCTGCTGGTTCTAATGCACTTGCGATATATTGCGCAGGATCATCCGACCAAACCACCACATCAATACGCTCGCCATTGAGCTCTTGCTGTACAGCCTGGATACGTGTACCACGCATACCAATACAAGCACCCACCGGGTCAATACGGTGGTCGTTGGTTTTCACTGCAATTTTAGCACGAACACCCGGTTGACGAGCTGCGGCCTTAATTTCAATGATTTCTTCAGAAATTTCAGGAATTTCTTTTTTCATCAATGCAATCAGCATTTCCGGTTTAGCACGTGACAACAACAATTGTGCACCACGGCCTTCACGGTTAACGCTATATAGAATCGCATTTACGCGTTGTTTCGGACGAAGGATTTCCTTCGGAATCATCTCTTCACGTGCCAGATACGCTTCTGCGTTGTCACCCAAGTCAATGATAAAACCATCTTTGGTTTGTTTTTTCACTTCACCGTAGATCAGCTCACCGACTTTAGATTCATAAGCATCGGCAACCAGTGCACGTTCTGCTTCACGGATCTTCTGTACAATCACCTGTTTCGCGATCTGGGCAGCAATACGACCGAAATCGATTGATTCTACTTCCAGTTCACGGATATCGCCAATCGACCATTGTGCCGGATCCACATCAGAGATCGCATCCTGACAAGCAGGCATTTCATGATCTTCATCAGCCACTACTTCCCATTGACGGAAAGTACGATAATCACCAGTTTTACGGTCAATTTCTACACGAAGACGAGCTTCTTCCGAGTGAGTCCCCTCGTAGAATTTCTTCTTAGTCGCTGCAACCAAAGCTTGTTCTAGCGCTTCAAAAATTGCTTCACGACTTACACCTTTTTCGTTACTAACCGTTTCAACGACGGTAAGAATTTCACGTGCCATAAGTCACCTATTCGTTCAGATTCTTATTAATTGAATTAATCTTGATAGACCAAGTTTGCTTTATCGATATTGTGACTGTCGATATCCAAAATCTGTTGCTTTTCTACTTCAACTTGAATCATTTCATTTTCAAGGTCGACTGCAACCAGTTTTGCCTGGAATTTACGACGGTTATCGACGGCACTGATCAAACGCAGCGCAACCGTTTGTCCGATATAATGAGCCATCTGCTCCAGCTGGAAGAATGGACGATCCCAACCTGGTGAAGACACTTCAAGCGAATATTCACCTGAGATTGGATCATGTACATCCAGGATCGCGCCGACTTGCTGTGTGACACGTACACAGTCCTGAACCCCAATACCACGACCCTGCTCTTCTTCGCCATCTTCATTGACAACAGGTGCTGCATTTTCATCGACCGGTTTGTCGATATAGATCCGTAATAATGAACGTTTGCCTTGTGGCAGGAATTCAATCCCCCACAGATTTACATCACAGGCTTCAACTGCTGGTGCAATCAAATCCTGAAGTGCTTGAGTTTTATTTGATAGCTTCATTTACTCTCGTCATCTGGTGCGATTTTATGATCTATTTGACCACTACAAACCAATACAAACTATAGTAGTAGTGAAACATGGAGATTTGACCAAATATTGTCGACACTACACGATAGCCAATAAAAAAGGGCGTAAATCGCCCCAATTAATGCACAATTTGAACTTTTTTCAAATCCCACTGTGCAAAAAGGCCCACCATAGTTGTGAGCCTCTTTTAAGAAACTTGGTAGCGGGAGCTGGATTTGAACCAACGACCTTCGGGTTATGAGCCCGACGAGCTACCAGACTGCTCCATCCCGCATCAACGTGCAAAAATTATATACAAAAGATGCGAACTTTTCAATCACAACCACATCATTCTGCATATTTGTTATCTGTTACTGAAAAATTGGTAGCGGGAGCTGGATTTGAACCAACGACCTTCGGGTTATGAGCCCGACGAGCTACCAGACTGCTCCATCCCGCATCAGCATACAAATAACATTCAGCTTAATATTTTACACTAAACTGCCTTTAAAGTTTGCAGCTTTAAAGGATTGGTAGCGGGGGCTGGATTTGAACCAACGACCTTCGGGTTATGAGCCCGACGAGCTACCAGACTGCTCCACCCCGCAACAACATGCAAATAATTCTTCTCAACTTAAATCAGATTTAAGCTGCCTTTTAAAAGTTTGCGTCTTTAAAAAAGGATTGATTGGTAGCGGGAGCTGGATTTGAACCAACGACCTTCGGGTTATGAGCCCGACGAGCTACCAGACTGCTCCATCCCGCATCAACAGAAGTTTTTTTAGCTGCATACATCAACTTATATTCTGGATTATAAGTTGGTGCGGAAGGGGGGACTTGAACCCCCACGCCCGAAAGCACTACCACCTCAAGGTAGCGTGTCTACCAATTCCACCACCACCGCAGCTGTGACGCATTCTAGTCGCATCACTGAAAAAAAGAAAGGTTTAATTAAAATTATTCGGTCGTTTGTGGTGCAGTTGGTGAAGTTTCAACCGGTTGCGCAGGCGCAGTTGGTGCTGATTGAATTGACGATAAACTGTACGCATTCGTGGTTTGTTTCTTGGCAAGAATCGCCAAAGTAATACTGGTCACAAAGAACAATGCGGTAAAAACTGCCGTCAAACGGGTCATGAAATTACCCGAACCTGAGGCACCAAAGATCGTTGCCGCACCGCCGCCGCCAAATGATGCACCTGCATCCGCACCTTTACCATGCTGAACTAAAATCAAGACAATCATCAAAATCGCTAAGATAATATGTACTACCAGCACAAAAGTTTGCATGCTGAACTCCTAATTATTGTGTATTTGCAAATGCTTGAGCAATTTGATGGAACGACTCAGCATTGAGTGATGCACCACCCACCAATGCCCCGTTAATGTCAGGGCAGGCTGCTAACTCTACTGCATTTTCCGGTTTTACACTACCACCATATAAAATCGCCATAGTCGCAGCATAACCTGTAATCTGGCTCAAACCCTGACGGATCTGGGCATGCATGGCCTGCGCATCTTCTGGAGAAGCTGTTTTACCGGTACCAATGGCCCAGATTGGCTCATAAGCAATCACAATATTTTTCCACTGTTCATCTTCTACCACAGTCGCGATATCGCAAATCTGTTGGAGAACCACCGCTTCTGCCTGCCCTGCTTCACGCTGTTCCAGACTTTCGCCCACACAGTAAATTACGGTTAAACCGGCATTTAAGGCATTCTTGATTTTAGCATTTAGAATCTGCGAACTTTCAGCAAAAATTTCACGACGTTCAGAGTGTCCAATCAATACATAGTGAATCTGGCTATCAGCCAATAATTCAGCACTCACTTCCCCAGTATAAGCGCCTGTCCCTGCAATACGTGATACATCTTGTGCTACGGTATATACAGGGCGATTAGCAGAAGCAAATGCAGTTTGAATTTGAGTTAAGGCAAGGGTTGTCGGCGCCACACCCAAATGACATTTCTCTGTTGAAACTGGTGCAGACTCAAGCAAGTCTTTTAAATTCTGAACCAAAGCTTGGGCATCTGCCTGCATTGGATTCATTTTCCAGTTGCCCACCACCCAAGGGGTAATCGTCGAAACCGACATAAATAACCTATTTCACTGACATATCTTGAATTGGGCACATTCTACACGGAATTGTAAAATTTAAAGAATAGTTTTATTCATCCTATTTCTCAGTTTAGACTATTCAAAATGGTTATTTTTTGTTATCACTGAAAAAAATGCCCGGTTCTTCCGACCAGTTCAAGCTTTTACTGAATATCAGGAAGATTGCAGCATTCTCAGCTATGGTATTTTTGCATAACAAACGTATAATTTTAGAATAGCAAATTAAAAAAATTGAATTGATAGGCATTTGAAGCATGACAGCATTGCAGGGGTCACCAAGATTTACGGGGTTTATTCGTCGCCTGGTCGATGAAGGGGTATTATCAGCTGAAGATATGCGGACTGCTTTAGCCAATGCCAAACAGGAAAAAACAGATATCGTGGCCTATTTGGTCAGTCATCATAATCTTTCCCCTACTACCATTGCTGAAACGATCTCAGTAGAATTTGGTGAGCCTCTATTTGATATTGGTGCTTATGATCCGGGACAAATCCTGCGTGAAGATATTGATGAAAAGCTGATTACCAAGCATCGTATTCTGCCAATTTATAAAAACGCCAATATTCTTTATGTCGCCACGAGCAATCCGACCAATATCGAAGCAACGGATGCCATCCGCTTTGCAACCAAACTGAATATCGAAACTGTTATTGTTGAACACAATAAACTTGAAAAACTGATTGAGCAAAACTTTACTGAAGAAAGTACTTTTGATTTTGATGATGATTTCGATCTGGATGTCGATGTCGACACAACCGATCCGACGAAAGAAGAAGATGAAAAAGACAAGGGTGAAGAAGCCCCGATTGTTAAATATATTAATAAATTACTGATTGATGCCATTCGTATGGGGGCATCAGATCTACATTTTGAACCTTATGAAAAAATGTATCGGGTGCGCTATCGTGTCGATGGGGTTTTACGTCAGATTGCAACCCCGCCCCTACAACTGGCAAACCGTTTGGCGTCGCGTTTGAAAGTCATGTCGCAGATGGACATTTCTGAGAAACGCGTGCCTCAAGACGGCCGTATTAAATTAAAGCTCTCAAAAAACAAAGCCATCGACTTCCGTGTTAACTCGCTCCCTACCCTGTTTGGCGAAAAACTGGTTCTACGTATTTTAGATCCGTCTAGTGCCATGCTGGGAATTGATGCTTTAGGTTATGAACCTGAGCAGAAAGAATTATTTATGGAAGCCTTAGATAAACCGCAAGGGATGTTACTGATTACCGGTCCTACTGGTTCCGGTAAAACAGTATCCCTTTATACGGGCTTAAACATCTTAAATCGTGAAGATACCAATATTTCTACTGCGGAAGACCCAGTCGAGATTAACCTGCAAGGGATTAATCAGGTGAACGTCAATAATAAAGTTGGCCTGACGTTTGCAGCTGCTTTAAAATCCTTTCTGCGTCAGGATCCTGATATTGTCATGGTCGGTGAGATCCGTGATCTGGAAACAGCTGAAATTGCAATCAAAGCAGCGCAAACAGGTCATATGGTGATGTCAACTCTGCACACCAACAGTGCTCCGGAAACTTTGACCCGTTTACGTAATATGGGCGTACCTTCTTTCAATATCGCGACTTCAGTCAATCTGGTGATTGCGCAGCGTCTGGCCCGTCGCTTGTGTTCACAATGTAAAAAACCGGCTGACATTCCAAAGCAAAGCTTACTGGAGATGGGCTTTACCGAAGCAGATTTACAAAGCCCTGAATTTCAGATTTATGAGCCAGTCGGCTGTAATGAATGTCGTGAAGGTTATAAGGGCCGGGTCGGTATTTATGAAGTTATGAAGGTAACACCTGAGATTTCAAGAATTATTATGGAAGATGGCAATGCCATTGAAATTGCTGAAGCTTCCGCACGTGCAGGATTTAACAATTTACGCCGATCAGGGTTAGTGAAGGTTATGCAGGGGGTGACTTCTTTACAGGAAGTCAATCGTGTAACCAGCGAATGATCGTGCTGAATATAAAATAAGGATAAAGCTATGGCAGCAGTAAAAAAAGGCCAGATGACACCGATTTTCAGTTATGAAGGGGTTGATCGCAAAGGCGCCAAGATCAAGGGGGAATTGCCGGCACGAAATATGGCCTTGGCAAAAGTGAACTTGCGCAAACAAGGCATTACGATCAAAACCATCCGGGAAAAGAAAAAAAATATTCTTGAAGGTTTGATGAAGAAAAAAGTTTCCACCCTGGATATCACCATCTTCACCCGTCAGCTCGCCACTATGATGAAAGCCGGGGTGCCTTTAGTACAAGGCTTTGAAATTGTTGCAGAAGGTTTAGAAAATCCATCTATGCGCGAGGTTGTGCTTGGAATTAAAGGCGAAGTTGAAGGGGGAAATACTTTTGCCGGAGCATTACGAAAATACCCACAATATTTCGATAATCTATTCTGCTCTTTGGTCGAATCTGGCGAACAATCTGGTGCTCTGGAAACCATGCTGGATCGTGTCGCGATTTATAAAGAAAAAAGTGAGCTTTTAAAGCAAAAAATTAAAAAAGCCATGAAATACCCAGCCACAGTAATTGTAGTAGCTGTGATCGTCACAATTATCCTGATGGTGAAAGTAGTTCCTGTATTCCAGGACTTATTCTCTTCATTCGGTGCAGACTTACCTGCATTTACTAAAATGGTAGTCAATATGTCCGAATGGATGCAAAAATATTGGTTCCTTTTGATTATTGGAATTGGCGTAGTGATTACTGCTTTCCTTGAAGCGAAAAAGCGTAGCAAAAAATTCCGTGATTTACTGGATAAGGCCGCGCTCAAAGCACCCATCTTTGGTGATCTGGTCTATAAAGCGATCATTGCCCGTTATAGCCGCACTCTCGCCACCACTTTTGCTGCCGGTGTGCCATTAATTGATGCGCTTGAATCGACTGCTGGTGCAACCAATAACGTGGTCTATGAGGAGGCGGTATTAAAAATCAAGGAAGATGTTGCGACAGGTCAACAGCTTCAATTTGCCATGCGTGTCACCGATAAATTCCCCTCTATGGCCGTACAAATGGTTGCAATTGGTGAAGAATCAGGTGCATTGGATGCCATGCTGGATAAAGTCGCAACCCATTATGAAAATGAAGTCGACAATGCGGTTGATGGTTTAACTTCCATGATGGAGCCCTTGATTATGGCAATTCTTGGTGTCCTTGTTGGTGGCCTTGTTATCGCAATGTACCTTCCAATTTTCCAAATGGGTTCCGTGGTTTAATGCAAGATTTTATTTTATATTTCAGTCAAAACCCAACTGCGCTTTATCTCGCAGTTGGGCTTTTTAGTCTCTGTATTGGTAGCTTTTTAAACGTTGTCATTTACCGTACCCCTAAAATGATGGAACAGGAATGGCGTACAGATTGCCAGCTGTTCTTGCATCCAGATCAGCCCATTATTGATGAAAGCAAAATTACTTTAAGCAAACCAGTTTCCACCTGCCCGAAATGTCAGACTCCTATTCGCTGGTATCAGAATATTCCGGTGATTAGCTGGATATTATTACGTGGTAAATGTGGTAACTGTCAGAATCCAATCAGTATCCGCTATCCATTTATTGAACTTCTCACAGCTGCTTGTGCGCTGATAGTGGTGGCAGTATTTGGGCCTACCATACAGATGCTGTTTGGTCTGGTTTTTACCTATGTCCTGATTGCCCTCACCTTTATTGATTTCGATACCCAGTTATTACCCGATCGCTATACCCTGCCGCTGGCTGCACTCGGCCTGGGCATTAATAGTTATGCGATTTATACTACCCCTGATTCTGCCATCTGGGGCTATATCATTGGCTTCTTATGCTTGTGGGTGGTGTACTATCTGTTTAAGCTGGTGACCGGCAAGGAAGGTATGGGCTATGGAGATTTCAAATTACTAGCTGCCTTAGGTGCCTGGATGGGGCCTATGCTCCTACCACTCATTGTATTATTGTCATCATTGGTGGGCGCGATTATTGGGATTATCCTGCTTAAAGTCCGTAAAGAAAATCAGCCCTTTGCCTTTGGCCCTTATATTGCCATTGCCGGCTGGATTGCCTTTTTATGGGGTGAGCAGATCATGAAAATCTATTTAGGTCAGTAAAGTGAAATTTGTACTCGGTTTAACTGGTGGAATTGGTAGTGGCAAGTCTGCTGCCAGCCAATGGTTTGAAGCTCAAGGGATTGCTGTCGTAGATGCAGATATTGTCGCCCGTGAAGTCGTTGATATCGGTCAACCAGCCCTACAGCAAATTCGGGAAGCTTTCGGCGATTGGGTTTTACTCAAGGATGGTTCATTGAATCGCCGTGTTTTGCGCGAACATATTTTCCAGTCTCCAGAAGCACGAAAAATGCTGGAAAATATCACCCACCCTGCTATTCGCAATTCAATTATTCAACAGTTACATGCAGCACAAAGTCCTTATGCGATTTTAGTTTCTCCTTTATTGTTTGAAACAAATCAGCATGAACTAACACAACATACGTTATTAATTGATGCTGCTATTGAACTGCAAATTCAACGGGCTTCACAGCGCGATGGACAAAATGTAGAGCAAATTCAGAAGATCATTGCCGCACAAATGCCGCGTGAACAAAAGTGTGCCATGGCTGATGATATTGTACTGAATGATGGTGAGCTAGAACATCTCTATGCTCATCTCACACCATTACATGAAAAGTATCTTCAGATGGCTGCTCAAAATCATTAACCCGAACTCAGTCAGTCTCCAAATAAAAAGCAGTCCTTTTAGGACTGCTTTTTTTGTTGTTCCAGTTTCTGACTCAGGCTATCTTGATGCATCAGCCAGCGCCAAGGTTGTATGGCACCAATTGCCATACCTACCAAACCAGAAACAATCGCGAGACTTAAAGGTTCATCTAGAAGCGGCACAGCCAGTATGGCAGCAATAAATGGTGCGAGAGTCACGATACTACCCGCTTTAAATGCACCTAAACGCTTAATCGCTTCCACATAAGTTAGTGTCGCTACAATCACCACAAAAACACCGTGAAAGAGTACCTGGGAAGCCATTTGCCAAGGTTCAGCAGCATCCAGATGTTTGGGGAAGAATAGCAGATAAATTGGCACATAAACGATGGCTGACCAGATCGCTACACTGGCCATAGAATGCCAGGCAGATAGCTTCCATTGACGTAGCAGTACAGTGAATACACCCCACCACATTGCACTGATGAAAAATAGCAGATCGCCTAATCCCAAGGCCACACCGGACTCTCGGAACATCAGCCAACTCATACTGCCAATCGCAAGCAGCATAATCGCCATACTGATCCAAGTATGTCGGTCAAATCCCTGTTTAAATAACACAAAAGCAGCCACTGCGGTACAAAGTGGAATACAGCCATTTAGAAATACGGCAGCATGAGCTGCAGGTGCATAATGGAAAGCAGTATAAGCAGTCAGGCAATACCCTACCCCGCCAATCATGGCTAAGAGAAAGGATTCCTTACTCCACAAAAAGGCTGTGTCCTTTTTATAAATCAGGACTGGCATCAGAATCAGAAAAGCCAATAGAAAACGTAATCCCACCAGATCCCAGGCACTAATCCCCCACTGGGCACTTAAGCGCGTGCTTAAGGTAAAACCTCCCCAAATACACATGGTAATTAAGACAAAGGCATAACCTTGCGTTCGGGGAGACATAGACTTCTTCTTTAACAGTATTTGTGAATAAACAATAAAAAGGGCTTAGGCTTGACGCTGACGACAGGCTTCATAAAGAGCCATCCCTGTTGCCACGCTCACATTCAGACTTTGCAGATTGCCTGCCATCGGAATATAAACCGTCTGGTCACATTGGCTTTGGGTAATTGGACGTAAACCGGTATCTTCCGCACCCATCACCACGCATACACCTGTACCAGTAAAATCAAATTTCTGGATAGGTAAAGCTTTTTCATCCAGCATCGTACCAACCACACGTACATTAAATTCATCTTTGATTTGACCCAAAGTACGCGCCAGATTGGTCACCTGAATAAACTTCACTTTTTCTGCACCACCTGCTGCCACTTTACGTGCAGTCGGCGTCAGGCTTGCTGAACGGTCACGCGGTACAATCACAGCCGCTACACCCATCGCTGCGGCAGTACGAATACAAGCACCCAGGTTATGTGGATCCGTTACCTGATCGAGTGCTAATAGAAGTACTTGAGAATCTTGCTTCAATAGATCTTCCAGATCCTTTTCATTTAAGGTTGGATGCGGGCGAACTGCCGCTACAACGCCTTGGTGAAAAGGCAAACCAGCCAGTTTTTCCAGCTTGTCACGACTAGCCTGCTGGACACTAATGCCAAAAGGCTCAGCCAATTCCAGCACACGTTTCAGGCGCTGATCATCACGGCCTTTCAGGGTAAAAAGAGTCAAGACACGTTCAGGCTCAAGCTCCAGCAGTGATTCTACTGAATGGACGCCATAATAATACTCAGGTTTAGCCATGAACGACCTCGAAAATAAATTGGGAAATAGGCAGCAAAAGAAAAATCCTGCAAAGCCAACTTCACAGGATTCTGTATTAAGCTTAGTTTAACCGATTCAGAACAAAATTTCTTGATCGGTTACAGCTCATCTGTAGGTCTGTTTAGCCTTCAAAATGGCAAACATAGTCCAGCACATCATCAGTTTCAATTTTGAAACGGCTATTGCCTGGCACATAGAAAGACTGACCAGCACGGAACAGTTCTTTTTCTTCGCTGTCAGCGATTTGCACACGGCATTCACCTGAGATGATTTCCATACGCTCAGGCACATGTGTTTCAAAAGTTAATGCATTTTCTGAAGGTAAAATTACCCCTAAGGTTTTTTTAGTGCCATCTTCAAATTGCACCACATGGCTAATGCATAACCCGCCAAAATACACATTCGATTTTTTAAGTACTGATACATGATCAAACTGAGCTGACATGCCATTTCTCCAGATAAAGCATTTTGTAATATTTTGATTGCTGTAGTTTAAATGTGCACCCGCAACTAATCAATCGAAGTTTATCGGACTTGAATGAAATTATTGGTGCCCCCTGCTTGCCTTGATTCCAGCCTGTTTGAATGATTTCGGCAGATCCTGGAAAATGCCGTGATTTTTCCCGCCATTTATAAGCAAAATATATTCCGACCTGATTTAATTTAACTTTCAAGCATGTCAGAAAAATGAAAATATCTTTTGTAACTTCAGTGGCCTGATCTTGGTTCCTGTGACACAACATTCAAATAAGCGTGTATTAATCCATGAAATTTAAGATAGAATGAAATCGATTTATCCTGATTTATAATAACAGCCGCGTTGCTAGACTGAAGCAACTGACATGCTATTTCATTCAAACTTTTCGCAGCCCGGATGCGTTTATGCTGACACATTTAACTCTGATCAATTTTGCTTTGGCCGAGCATCTTGCTATTGATATTGATAAAGGTTTTAACGTTCTTACTGGTGAAACCGGTGCAGGTAAATCCCTGTTACTGGATGCTCTGTCTGCCTGTCTGGGGGAGCGAACCGATACCAATTATGTGCGTTATGGCACCGAAAAAGCGGATGTAACAGCAACCTTTAGTTATCAGGAAGACAGCCCTGAAGCGAGCTGGTTAAAAGAGCATGAACTGGATGATGAGTCGGGGGAGATTCATTTACGCCGGGTGATCTTTGCCACTGGCCGCAGTAAGGCCTGGATCAATGGTCGTCCCAGTAGTCTGTCTGAACTGAAAGAAATTGGCCGACTACTGGTTCAGCTTTATAGCCAGCATAGTCAGCAGCAACTTCTAGAACCACCTTATCCCAAACACTGGCTGGATCGCTATAGCAATTTTTATGCACCAGCTCAGGAAGTACGTGACGCTTATAGCACCTGGCATAAAAATATTCGCCAGCATCAGGCCGCGCTGGATGCACAAGCAACCCGTAAGCAACGTATGGAAACTCTGGAGCTGCAACTTGAAGAACTGGAAGAAGTCGTCCAGACGGATTATCAGGAAATTGAGCAGGAATTTGACCGCCTTTCACATCATGAAGCCATCATGCAGGATTGTGTTTATAGCCTGAATGGCCTGGATGAAGGTGAACAGAATATTTCGCAGGAACTGGCTTCAATCTTGCGCCGCATGGAATCGCATGCCGGTCGTAGCGAACAGCTTTCCCAGATTTATACCTCTTTACTGAATGCCCAAAGCGAACTCGAAGATGCAACGGCAACCTTACGTCAGTTTATGGATCGGCAAAGCTTTGATCCGGAACGTATGGAAGAACTGAATTCCAAACTGGAAGTGTTTCACCGTTTAGCACGCAAATACCGCACCCAGCCAGAATTGCTGAAAGAAGAATATGAGGCCTGGCAGACTGAACTTGAACAATTGCATCAGCTAGAAGACCCGGAAACTCTGGCTGAACAGGTCGAGGTCTCTTATCAGGAGTTTCTAAGCAAAGCTCAACATCTGGACCAGATTCGCCGTGATGCAGCCGAACCGCTGGCGAAAAAACTGACCGAACAGGTGAAACAGCTTGCCCTACCTGAAGCGCATTTTGAATTTAAATTTGAGCCTTTGGAACATCCATCAAGTGAAGGTTTGAGTTTTATTCAGCTTCTGTTTACTGCCAACAAGGGCATACCAGCACAACCTCTGGCACGCGTGGCTTCAGGCGGTGAATTATCCCGTATCGCCTTGGTGATGCAGGTGATGAATGCAGAAAAAACCGAAGCTGAAGTATTGGTCTTTGATGAAATCGACGTCGGGATCAGTGGCGGAACTGCGGAAATCGTGGGTCGCTTATTGGCTGATCTGGCACAGCATGTACAAATTCTTTGTATTACCCATCAGGCGCAGGTGGCTGCACAGTCCGACCAGCATTTATTAGTGAAAAAACGCCAGACTGATCCGGCCAGCAGTACCATTATTAATTTGGAAGAAAGTGAAATTGTACAGGAACTTGCACGTATGACGGGTGGCGTGGAAATTAATGAAACCACCTTGCAGCATGCACGTCAGTTAAGACAGTTAAAGTTTCAGCAAGCATAAATCATGCTTAATAAAAATCCCTGACTATTGCAGGGATTTTTTTATGAACAGCTCTTAGTTAAAGCCAAAAATTACCATTTGACTGGTTGATCACTAGAACCTGGCGTCATTCCATAACCGGGTGACTGGTCATAAGCTTGACGAGTTTGTACAGGCTGCAATTTCAAACCTTGTAAAATCTCTGAATTAAGACCTTGAGCAATTTTGTCTGCAGTACTGTCATTTAAACTGTTCGTCAAAATATTCTGCGTCATTAAATTAGACAAGGTACGGTTAAAGATTCCAGCTGCAACGACTTTACTGGTCGCAGCTTCAATCACGCGCCAGCTCAGACGCACCTGAGCCGCACCAGCATTCAGACCATACATCTGCCGATCACTGGCGCTAGATAAATCTTTAATCTGACCAACCAGCAAATAATCTGCGCCAACTTTCTGACCGATACGTGCCAGTTCCTGTGGTGCGCCATCCCAATACAGGAAACCGGTTTCAGACTGCATTTCCTCAATATAGTGACGATCAACCACACTTAATTGTCCGCTTTGGGTTAGATAAGTGCCCAGTGTATCGGATAATTCCTGACTAAATTGACGGGCAGATCCCCTTCCAGCCAGTCGATTATTTTTTTCCGCCATCTGGAATGGTAAAACAGCGATCCGGTGTAAATGCTGATCCTGCACAGCAGATTCAAACTTGACCACATGAGCACGGACTTTGGCCCGATAATTATTCTTCGCTCCAGAAACACTAAGTACCTGGAATTTAGTGACTGAACCCGAACCCTGATTAGCTACGCTAAAGACCGGAGATACCTTGCCGGTATAGGTCCAGCCTTGATGGTTCACTGATAAAGAAACGGTTTCTTCATAATCCATCTGCGAAGAAACCGAAGCACCATTTACTGACTGTACCGCTACCAATAACGCTTCAGAAATGGCCTGATGCTGTGTAGAACCACTGCCGCTGGCTTCTTTGATCACTTCCTTAATTGCTGCAAAAGCAGGTGAACTGAGCAATCCGGACAATAAGCCTGCAAGTAATATTTTTTTCATAATGAATTCTTCTGCGGTCACTGTGCCAAAGCACAGCAACCTTAATTTAAATTACAGGCCGAAAGTCGAACGCTTGCCTGCTTTACGGATTTCTTTCTCGCCAGTCCACTCGACAATTCCAGTCTGCAGGTTTTGCAATTTAAAGGTGAACTTGTAATACACATCGCTCTTGCTGCCCGCATTTTTTACAATGCTCGACAAGTTGCCATTTAGCATATATTCAGCACCGATATGACCACCGCTCCGTACAGCGGTTGCCTGATTCACCATGCCGCTCTGTTTTTGATAGGCCAGTTGTTGCGCCATCGCATTCACAGACTTCATATCCACAAACCGGAATTTTCCAGAGTTGATCAGCTTGTTCTGAATGCTGTCAGTAATGGATTCAGTATCAATATGTTCCTGAGTTTTATTGTGAATACGATCTACTACAATCACCGGGCGACGGTTTTGTGTCATCTGCACGATCGGCGGGAACATCAGCATGTCATCCACCATTTTCGCTGCGATCATTTGCAGGTCAGTCGAACCGAAGTCAGTCGTCAAAGTTTCAACTGCTTGCGCATCGCCATAACTCACTGCACCAGTAGACGCACAGCCACTAACCAGAGTCGTTGCTGCCAATACAGCGAAAATCAATTTTGCATTCATGTTTAATCTCTCTTATTTTTTCAAGTACACAACAACATCGACAGCAGATGGATTTGGCGCCAGGGATTGCACGCCTTTGGTTTCACGGCCAGTTAACTGAATCGGCTTCCAGATGGCACCTTCAGGATTCACTTCCGCACCTTGCGCATCTACCCACACGATCTTGTAGCTAAAATCTTTGTTATTAAAACGACGGTTTTTGATTGCAATTGATGCGCGCTTCAAATCCCCTGCCGCACTCATATTTACGCGTTCTACAAATACTTCCGTACTCAGGATCGGGTTATTGGTGATCGTACGGATGCTGATTTCATTAGTTGAGTTGGTCTGGGTCGACAAGGCATTCGGTGCAGTACACCCCACCATTAACAGTGCCCCTAAACCAAGTACTGCAAAGCTGAATTGATGTTTCATATCGTTCTCTTAGGTTTTATTAATGTGGGATGGTGCTTACGCTGGCAGTAATCTTGTCATTGACGTGATGTGCATAGACAAAGACAGTTTGATTGGCTTTAACATCCAGATTGACAGCCGAACTGGAAAGGCTGCCGCTAGAGAGCTGTAATTTATGATTGCCTGGGGCGAGATTTAAACGAGCAATCTGAGCATTACTTGGTAAGGTACTCCAGCCACGCAAGTCGGCACGTTCAGTTGACATATTAAGCACATTGCCGGCCACCTGACCCAAAATACCCAGCTGATTGCCCAACTGTTTTTGTGCCGCATATTTGGCGCTTGCACGCATGATTTGACTGGTCAGATTGCCTACTACTTTTTCTTTCAGATCTTTAACTGCCAGAGCGCCAATATCACTAATCACGTAGCTGTCTTGCATAGGCTTATTGTTAACTTTGACTTTTAAGCTTTTCGGTGCCACATAGGTGCTTGGTTCATAAGTCGCAAAAGCGATATTGACCAGACCGCCTGGTGTTGGCACATCAATCTTGTTTTCAACCTTTTGTGGCACAATGCCTTGCTCGATAAAGACAATCACCGGCACACTGCCACTTTTTGGTTTTGCTACTAACTGATTCAGGCGTTTTACATCTTGGGCAATCTGCGCATCTGGTTGTAATTCATAGGCCTTTTTATAATCTACCAAGGCATCATTATATTCACCCAAGGTTTCCCATAAATTGGCAGCCATGTAGAACGCATACGCATTCTGGTAGCTGTTTTTAATCTTGCCGGCAATAGGGTCCAAACCTATAAACGCTTCATCCAGTGCGCTAAGCGGATTTCCTTCAGTAGCCGGTTTTTTAACTTTATCTTTTTTTCTTTCCAGCTCTTTCTGGTGAGCCAGTTCAATTTCACGCTGTAGGCCTTGCGCGACCCGCATTTCTACGGATGCAGCTTCTAAATCTTTGAGAAAAATATAGTTTTTTGCCTGAGAAATATGTGCCAGTACCTGTTCATGTGGTGGCACCAGATAAGGAACGATTGAATCATTACTCATCAAAGCCAGAGCTTTAAAGCCCACACGGGATACACTGACTTTCGCACGATTTTGCTGTTTATCCAGCAAAGTAAAAGCCTGTTTATAATATTCTTGGCTTTGATCATATTGATGATTAACCTGTAATAAACGGGCTTGTTCTAACAGATATAAAACTCCATCTTTTGAATTAGTTTTATTCTTGAAATCTGTAATTAAATTTTCAGACAGTTCTGCATTTAAATGACTACGAAAAAAATTACCTTCTTCATTATATGTTTTGAATACTTCCGCATGGGAAATAATAGATGCTGAACATAGAGTAGAAATTAAAGTCCCTTTAAAAAAATGATGCATAACGATCCGTTAAAATAATAGAAGATTAAAAATCGGCGCATCTTACAAACAAAGCCTGATTGTTTCAATATGTAGTTTATGTATATATTACGTAAAATTTAACTCTAAACAAACGCATTATATTTACCTAAATTAAACAATATTAAATAAACTTTACAAATTATGATCGTTTTTAAGTATGAAAAATCTTTTCTATTATTGCTATATAAGTTTAATTAATTACATCTATTCATTAATAAAATAACTTATAAAAAATTAATAAAAAATAAAGCACTTCGCTTAAAATATAAAATTTAATATTTTCTTCTATTTAATTATTTAGTTTGATTATTAAACAATTAAAAATATATAAACTTATTCCTCATTGAATTTATTTTATATTCTTAGTCAATAATAAATGAGCTCTAGAATTTACCATTCAATAAAATAAAACTGATTTTATTAATTTATTGAAAAAATAAAAAAAATGCCTATTTGTAGTTTTTTTATACTCAGTATCTACAAAGCTAAGTTGTCAGTGGTGCATTTTTGTGGGATAAGTAAATAAAGGAATAGACAATTTGCAGAATTGAAAATCCAGTCTTTTGCCCTGATAAATCATTTACCACAATCATAAACGATATAGACTTTTGGAGAGCCGCTCAGGTGACTAAACAATATCTGACTCATCGTTGTCTGATTGCGCCACCCCATGCAAGTGACGATTTTTTTGCGCATACGGTCATTTATCTGGCCCGTCATGATGAAGATGGCGCTCAAGGGATCATTATTAACCGCCCTGCTGGCATTCAAATTAAAGAATTGCTGAATGATCTGGATATTGAGGCGGATAATGTCAATCCCCATGAAGTGTTGCAAGGTGGACCTTTGCGACCAGAGGCTGGTTTTGTCCTGCATACCGGTCAGCCGACCTGGCATTCCTCTATTGCTGTGGGTGAAAATGTTTGTATTACCACATCTAAAGATATTCTGGATGCGATTGCGCATAATGAAGGTGTAGGCCGCTATCAGATCGCATTGGGTTATGCGAGCTGGGGCAAACATCAGCTTGAAGAAGAGATTGCCCGGGGTGACTGGCTAATCTGTGAATCCGATATGGACCTGATTTTTAACTTACCTTATAACGACCGCTGGGATGCTGCCTATAAAAAAATGGGCGTAGACCGAACCTGGTTATCTTCCGAGATTGGACATGCCTGATGTAAACGCGCCAAACACTATTATGGCGTTTGATTTTGGTACACAGAAAATGGGAATGGCAGTCGGCCAATCCCTGATTGAAAGTGCCACCCCCCTCCCTTTATTTCCTATGAAAGACGGGATTCCGAACTGGGACGAATTACTGAAAATTGTAAAAAACCATCAGCCAAGCCTATTTTTAGTGGGACTTCCACTGAATATGGATGATAGTGAATCTGAACTGTCGACACGGGCACGAAAATTTGCCCGCCGTTTACGTCATCAGACCAATATTGAAACCTTGATGGTGGATGAACGCCTGACCACTCGTGAAGCACGGGATGAACTGGATCATTATCAGGCTCAAGGTCGTGGCAAAAAATTGTCTGCGGACAGTATTGCTGCTGCCCTCTTGATTGAAAGCTGGTATAGGTATCCGGCTGGACTGCAACCTTAAATTTTTTAAATATCAGTAATAGCATCTTTCGAGATGCTATTTTTTTGAATTAAAGAATCCCTTTTTTAGCTCATTGGGATACTTTCAATCTAAAAACAATAGAGTGCCTTCATCAATCATTTTTTAATCATTCAACAATGAGCAAAGGAACTCCCTCATCCTCACTTTCTCCCTGAGAGAAGGAATTTTAAATACTAATGAACTAGTATTTTTTGTTTTATCAAAGATAATTTAATTAAGGAAAAAAATAACGAAAAGTCAGGTTAATTCTAGGCTCCAGAACCCGAGTCGTTTTCCGGATACAATGTTTCCAGTAGTGTTGAGTCTGTCCACGCATCACAATCAACTGTCCACTTTGTAAAAGCAGATCTACTGTTTTATTTTCCGTTTTATGTTTAAAACTCATCTTGCGGGTTGCACCCAGACTGAGGGACGCAATCACATTTTCTTGAGATGTTCCTTGATATAGAGCAGCTTCATCATCACTATGCCAGCCCAGACCTTGTGAACCATCTTCATATAGATTCGCCAGACAGGAATTAAAGGAATGACCGACCAATTTTTCAATATGCTGCTTTAACCGAAATAGTCTTGGTGTCCAGATATGAGCTTGTTTAAAACTTCCGGAATAATGATATTGATAGTGTTCATCACCATACCAGACGACTTTTCGTCCAGTAATATAATGCTTGCCAAATAAAGTGACTTCATCCGCTTGCCAAGCCAGATGAGCTAGAAAATGCTGTAAATATTGCTGGCTCTGCTGCTCATTTAAAATCTGGCCATAATCCTCTACCACCCCATCAAAGGGTAATAAATTCACTTGAGATTCTGGCGCAAACAGGTCCAAAGTCATTTTAAAATCAGTCTAAAATTTACGATATCTTGCTGAAAAGATTGAGACTTAACCGGAAAAATTACAATCTAATTTCACAAATAAATACAACATTTACTCTTGTGAGTACCTCTATTCCTGCCTAGACTAAATTCAACTTTGACAATAAAAATAATTGCTTATGAATTTATGGCAGCTGTTTTTAAAACTTCGTCCCTTTGTCAGCCCTTATCGGCTCCTGGTGATTGCGACCCTCATTCTGACCCTGATCGGTTCCTTTACTGCTCAGGTCAATGCACTGACCCTGCAATATGCAGTCGACAGTATCAATGCTTTGCTGGAACAAGGACAAGGGCTAGATGAAGGCTGGCATATCCTGATCACTATCTCTGCCATTTTACTCGGTAAGGAAGTGGTGAATGCGCTGGTACAGTTTGGGCAGAAGTTTTATGGAGAAAAGCTGCGGATTTTTATTTCCCAAGATCTGGCTCAAGGCATTATTGAAAAGTTTTTAAAGTATCGGCTGGCATTTTTTAATCAGGATAATAATCAGGCCGGAAAATTGCAGACCCGGATCGACCGCGGAATTGGCTCCCTCACCCGACTGGTCCAGATCTTTTTCATTGATATTTTTCCTCTATTTACCAGTGCAATTGTCGCGCTCGGATTGATGTACTATGCCAATTTTTATGTCGGGCTGGTCGCCACAGCGATTGTACCGATCTACTTCTGGCTCACCTATAAACAGGCACAAAAACTTGGTGGATGGCGCCGTAGTCTGAGAGATGGCCGGGAAAAAAAGAGCCAAGGGATTCTCAGTATCATCAATTCAATTACAGTCATCAAATCCTTTAACCGGGAATCAATTGAATCAGACAAGCAGCTGAGCTTGCAGCGTGAACTGACCGATAACCAGATGAAAACCCGGCAAACCAGCTTCCTGTTTGATGGCTTAAAAACCTTTATTGAACAGATCGGCATAGTCCTGATTATTATTCTGACCTCCTATTTTGTACTGGATGGCCAGATGAGTATCGGCATGATCATGTACCATGTGCTGCTCTTTAATAACGTCTCTGCCCCGATTCGCTCGTTGCACCGGATTTATGATGAAGTGAATGATGCCATGATCTATTCAGAAAGCTTCTTTAATATTCTGGAAGCGGATGCTGAAATTGAACAGAGTGGCCAGCAAAAACCACCTGTCCAAGGCCGATTTGAGCTAAGTGGCGTGAATTTTTATTATCCGAATGGGCATCATGCTTTAAAAGATATCAATATGGAAATCCGCCCCAATACCATTACCGCACTGGTAGGATTATCGGGAGCCGGAAAATCAACCTTGATCAGTCTGCTAGATAAATTTTATGAACCACAGGAAGGCCAGATCAAGCTGGATGGGATTGATTTAAAAGATTATGACACTCAATATTTACGTGATCATATCGGATTGGTACTACAGAAAAACCATATTTTCCAGGGCACAATTTTTGACAATATCCGTTATGGCAAAACCAATGCCAGTATGGATGAGGTGATTGCAGCTGCTCAAAAAGCCTCAATTCATGAACAGATTTTACAGCTACCGGATGGTTATGATTCCGATGCCCTGCAACTGTCCGGCGGTCAGCAACAGCGAATTGCCATCGCACGGATGTTCCTGAAAAACCCGCCGATTATTTTTCTGGACGAGCCGACGGCGAGTCTGGATGCCATTGCGACAGAACAGATCAAACAAAGTCTGGATCAGATCAAGCAAGGCCGTACCGTGATTATCATTTCACATAGCCTGTCTCAAATTATTGATGCGGACTATACCTATGTGATGAAAGAAGGTTGTATTGCCGAACACGGTGAACATGACGCGCTTTATCATCAGGACGGCGTATATAAGGAAATTTTCGATGCAATGGCCAAGAGCCTGAATATTGAAAAAATTGCCAAGACTTTTGAAGATGATGCAGAGGAAGAAACGCATAGTTAGCTCTTCATTAGACTATCCCTAAAAAATAAAAGCGGTCTTTAAAGACCGCTTAAAATCAAGATTTATCGTCCAGTATTAAAAACGCATAATCCATTCACCTTTGATATAACGATAATCGTAATTCGGGCCATAGAAAGAAGCACTGCGGTTATAGCCGGCATTCATCCGCAGAAATTGCGAGCCACGAACAGAACTTTGTACATTAAGCTCAAATAGCCGGGTAGACTGGCTCGGATCCTGATTGATTTTTTCTCGGCCAAAGCCTGCCGTTAAGCCTGCGGACCAGCCAGCAAAACGCTGACGCCAACCGAGAGCGAGCATCGATTCTTGATAATCTTCTGGGTTGAAGTACTCTCTACCCACATTAAAATACTGGGATGTTTAATGAATGCCTCAATCATGCCACGAGCCCAACGCTGACGCTGTTTAACAAACACTTTAAGCGTCGTCGGTGCATTGGTAAACAGGCAGGTATCCTCACAATGTCCAATCCGATAACCTGCATTTAATAAAGCCCAGGTCAGCACAATATCTTCACCTACACATTTAGGCCAGCCACCGACTTCAATCAGGGCATTACGGTCATAAATAGAAAAAGCACCTTGTGCTACCAGAGTTCCCTGATAGAGAGATTGCAGGCGTTTGGTCGCCGAGATCCCCAAAAAATAGTCCCATTCCTGAGTTTTGGTCAGCAGATTGGTACGTGAGTTACGTACCAGAATTTTACCCGCAACCGCACGTGTATTTGGAGGATCTGCCACATAGCGCTCAACAATATTGATGAGGGCAACACGATGGAGATAGGAATCCGCATCGACGGTAATTACTAGATCATGTTCCGCAAGTTTCAGACCTTCGTTTAAGGCGTGCGCCTTCCCTGCATTTTGCTTTAAATCCAGTAAAGTCAGCTAGGGAAATCTTGATTCTGCTTTGCGAACAATCTCTGCGGTTTCATCCTGAGAGCCATCATTGATCACAATAACCTGTAATTTTCCCGGATATTTTTGCTGGTTAATACTGACCAAAGTATCTTCAATTGACGCGGCTTCATTGTAAGCAGCCACCAACATGGTAATCCCTGGATAAACTGCTAATGGCTGGCGTTTAGGGCGTCTGTCCATCATCAGGCTTAATGCCGCAAATGAGTTCATAAATCCTGGAATAATGGCAATACCATAAATCAGAAAAATAGCCCAAAAATAACCGATATAGCTGCTCAAATCATGCATCCAGTCCTGGGCAATCCAGATAGAAAATACGGTCCAAAAACACGCACCCATTAACGCGATCACAAACTTTAACTGCACAGAAAAGTAAATTCGGGAAGCTTCTCTTTGACTTTCATCAATGATCATGAATTTTCTCTTAAATATATAATTTCACTGAGTAAATTAATGCAGGGTTAGGTTTAGACCAGAAGTATGTGACTGATAACAAAAGAGCTTCGTTTTTCTTTCTTATCTATAGGTTTGATGAGCACATGAAAAAATCTTTTCACTTTCTGAAAATAATTCCATTTTCATAAATCAACCCGCATTTTGCTAAATTATATACAACTTTTGTATGTTTTTTGATAAATAGTTCACATTTCTTTTAATTAAATTTATAACGATTATTAGTAATTGTTATTTATGTGATTTTTCTCATAGTAATATTAAGGAACGCCTATCCTATCTAGCTTTCACAATATCAAGAATATATTTTTGAAATAAAAAAAGCCTGCACAATGCAGGCTTTTTATCATTATTTAGGTTTGCTTAACGCTGAAATTTTTGCTCAATTTCTTCGACACTGCTATGCCGTACATCCAGGCCCTTGACCATATAAATGACCTGTTCCGAAATATTACGTGCATGGTCTCCAATGCGTTCCAGTGAGCGTAGCACCCAAAGCACATTGATCACTCGGCTAATATGCCGTGGATCTTCAATCATATAAGTCATTAAGGTACGGGTAGCGGACTGATATTCCCGGTCAATATCGGCATCGGCCTGCATCACGCGCAGCGCTTGGTCTATATCCAGACGAGCAAAGGCATCCAATGCATCATGAATCATCACTCGAACCTGGTTACCAATATGTCGGGTTTCCATATAACCGCGTGGTGAACCACCCTCTTCACACAAAGTCTGGGCAATACGGGCAATTTTCGATGCTTCATCTCCAATCCGTTCCAGATCGGTATTGGCCTTGGACATGGCAAGCACCATACGCAGATCAATGGCAGCGGGATGACGGCGAGCCAAAATCAGGGTGAGCGCCTCATCAATTTCACCTTCCAGGCGGTTCACGGTGTTGTCCTGAAACTGCACCTCAACCGCCATTGCAGCATCTGTATCCAGCAGCGCATGAATGGCATTAGCCACCTGCTGTTCTACCATGCCGCCCATGGTCATGAACTTGGTATTTACATCCTGCAATTCTTCATTGAATTGCGAAGAAATGTGATGACTGAGCACAGGATTATTGGGACTCAAGGAAATCTACTCCTGAACAGGAAAAGGCAAAAATACATCATGAACTGTGATTAAAGCATGACCATCATGAAAGTTTGATGACAACTTGTTAGCCTTTTTTAAGAGCGGTCATATTCAATGAGCCAGGCATTCATCTCTGCCAGTTCCTTTTCTGTCAATTGTCCTACCGAAGCCTGTAATTGTAGTACATGCAGCAAATAATCATATTTGGCATTCAGATAATCGGTCTTGGCAGAGAAAGCATTGCGCTGGGCCAGTAATACATCCACCATGGTTTTTAAACCTTCCTGATATTGAGCTCTGGAAGCTTGAGAAACGATATCTGAAGACTGCATCGCTGCTTTACGTGCATTCAGCTTGGCCTCATCCGTTTCTACCTGCAGATAAGACTGTTTGACATCGGTGTTGGCTTTGCGAATGGCAGCATCCAGTTGGGCTTCACTTCGCTGCACATTTACGCCGGCCTGACGAATACTTTTTTGGGTTCGGCCCCCGGTAAACAGGTTCCAGTTAACTTCGACACCAATCTGGTCAAAATCCCCATTGGTTGATAACACTGTTTCAGGGGTCTGCTTCAAATAGCCATAGGTTCCAACGGCTTCAACCTGAGGATAGAGAGCAGCCTGCTCCACCCGTTTGGCATCTTCAGAATAGCGTTTCTGCAAACGTGCCTGTAGAATTTCCAGATTCTGGTTTTGTGCCAGTTCGGTCCAGGAACCGATATTACTCGGAACAGGTTTCTGAAACTGGAAATCCTCACGCAGAACCGCCAGATTTTCCTGATAGGGTCCAATCAACTGAGTCAATTGTTCCTGTGCCAGCACCAGTTGTACCTGTGTAGAAATCCGGTTAGCTTGTGCACTTTGGTATTGGGCATTGGCTTCACTGACATCACTTCTCGCCACGAGCCCTTCTCGAAGTTTGGCATTCATCATCCTTAACTGTTCTGATAAAGCCTGCTCTTCCTGTAAATAAGCTGTGGTTAAAGACTGCTGACGTAAAACATTAAAATAGGCTTCTGCCACTTGTAAAATATGCTGCTGCTTTTGCAGACGCAGATTAACTTCGCTGAGTTCTACCGAGGTTTTGACCTGCTTATAACCCTGCCAGGCATCCCAGCGGAATAAAGGCTGACGTGCAGTGACTGCAATCTGACGCGTGGTCGTACTCGAACCTTGTAGTTCCCCAAATTCGGCAGGCAAACCTTCTATCGATGAATTATCAGCAGACTGGTTTTTACGGGTTACATTTCCAGATAAAGTCACAGTCGGCAATAAATTTCCGCTGGCAATGCCCAGATTGAGCTGGTCCGACTGGTATTGCAACAGATTCGCCTGCCAGTTCGGATCATTCTGCTGGGCACGCTGATAAGCTTCAAGCAGATCCAGTGCAAACAGTGTCGGACTGACACCCAATAAACAGGCACTGACGATGAGTTTTAATTTCATTTTATAGTTTTCACCCCTACAGCCATTTAAATCATCAGATTAAGGCGCTTTAAACCCAGCAATACTAAAGATTTCTTTTGATTTTTTACGTATGACTTTTATTAATTTTCTCTTATAGATCCACGATTTTATTCAATATTCCTCCTATTTTCCCCATCCCGCATCCTAGCTTAACAAAGCCATTCACAATACTACACATAGAGCTTGAATTAGATCTATACAATATAGCTCCCAGTAAGGCAGTTATTTCTGATTTCATCTATATAGAGTCCTGAAGCATAGTGTTAACGCGAATTCATTCGATGTTCAAAGTTTGTTTTGTTTTCAGCAGCTTGCTGTTCGTAGGCGGATGCCAGCAATCCTCAGAACCGCAAGTTGAAATGGAACAGGCCGAGGTTAAAACCGTTCAATCTCCCGCGAACGATTTCACCCTCATGTGTGAAAATATTGAAAAAAACATGTCCCAGATTAATGAACAGCGCACCACTTTTGCGCTGGAACAGATTAATCAGGACCTTAAAGTGTGTCTGCCGCTCATGGAACTGGCCGAGCAGAAACACCTGATGCAGCGTTCTACCGAAATGTATCAACGCTTCCTGCATGTGGAACGTACCGAATTTCAGCAGCGTGCTTTCGAGCAATATGCCTTAGATATGGCTCAGCATCCTACTATTCAGCAAAGCCACTTTGAACAGTTGACCACACGCGACCAGTATTTATTGAAGCATAAAGGTCAGGCCTATGTAGAACTGCTGGATCAGGGCAATGGCACGCTACAATATCGTCGTAGTCCGGAATATCTGGTACGTATCTTTGCGCCGTATTTACCAGCTGCCGAAAAGGTATTTATTGAAAATCTGGCTGAGCAGAATATGGAACCGGTCTTGGTCGAAAAACGCTTACAGCTTGAAGCTGCCAATATTGCCGCTCGCGCTCTATTCTGGGAAGATTATCTGCAAACCTATCCAAAAAGCAGTTATCAGCGTGATGCCGAATATCTGCTGAAACAATATACTTATTTCCTGTTCAGAGGCAGCGAGCAATCGCCAATCTCTGAGGATTATCGTGACCGTTATTCAGTAGAAACCAGCCATCTGGAAACTATTATTGGTCTAGCGCGTGGTCAGAAATCCAAGTTATCGACACAGGCGCAATTATTTTTAGAGTTTCTGGACATGAATCCTGAACAGCGTCAGCGTGCCTTAGCTGCGGAATATCGTGACCGTTCCAGCACTGAACAGATTTTATATTATGCTCAAGTCACCCCACCCTCACAGAACTATGGTAAAGACTGCTTTAAGGATGCGATCTGTCTTTAAAACAATCTTTTCTTAAAAATCGATGAGATAGCCGAAAATCAGCAACCCCTCCCAATTTAAAGCTACTTTTTAAATACCAACTAAGCTAAGATTTAACTTCGCTTGACGGAGCGCGAGTAATAACTCGCTGAGATCACTTAAATCAGCCTTATCGGCCATTTGATAGTGAGTACCGTTGAACCTGATCAGGTTAATACCTGCGTAGGAATCAAGCCATCTAAAAACGACTACCCTTATTTTATCTACTCAGATAATTCTGTCCACGTTTTTGGTCGTGCTTGATTCGTTGATGTCATTCATAAGGATCATTGCAATGAGCCAGTTAACGAATCTTTCTTCTGAAACACCCCTTACTCCACACGAACAGGAAGCGCGTGATCTGACCCGCATTCTGCCTGCTTCCCGTAAAGTCTATCTACAAGGCTCACGTCCTGATATTCAGGTGCCGATGCGGGAAATTTCTCTCAGCGAAACCCCGACTGGTCTGGGCGGTGAATATAATGCACCGTTGATGGTCTATGACACTTCAGGGGTTTATACCGATCCAAACGTTGAAATTGATCTGAATAAAGGCCTGCCAAATCTGCGTGAAGGCTGGATTGAACAGCGTAATGACACAGAGATGCTAGATGATTTAAGTTCTGAGTTTGGTCGCCAACGTCTGCGCGATATCCGTACTGCCAATATCCGCTTTGCCCATATCCAGAAACCACGCCGGGCTAAACTTGGCCAGAATGTGACCCAGATGCACTATGCCAAACAGGGCATTATTACGCCGGAAATGGAATATATTGCGATTCGGGAAAACCTGCGTCAGCTGGAAGGTACCGATATGCGCCAGCATCCGGGACAGAATTTTGGTGCCAAAAATTTACAGGAAATCACCCCTGAATTTGTCCGTCAGGAAGTCGCTGCAGGCCGTGCCATTATTCCTGCCAATATCAATCACCCTGAACTGGAACCAATGATCATCGGGCGCAATTTCCTGGTGAAAATCAATGCCAATATCGGGAACTCCGCACTAGGTTCAAGTATTGAAGAAGAAGTGTCAAAAATGACCTGGGCCACCCGCTGGGGTGCCGACACCATTATGGATCTGTCGACTGGTCAAAATATCCATGAAACTCGTGAATGGATTATTCGCAACTCACCAGTGCCAATTGGTACCGTACCAATTTATCAGGCACTAGAAAAAGTTAACGGTGTAGCCGAAGACCTGACTTGGGAAATTTTTAAAGATACTTTAATTGAACAGGCTGAACAGGGCGTGGATTACTTCACGATTCATGCCGGTGTGTTATTGCGTTATGTACCGCTGACCGCGAATCGTCTGACTGGTATTGTGTCACGTGGTGGTTCGATCATGGCACAGTGGTGTCTGGCCCATCATCAGGAAAACTTCCTCTATACCCATTTCGATGAAATCTGCGAAATCATGAAAGCCTATGATGTGTCTTTCAGCCTCGGGGATGGCTTACGTCCGGGCTGTATTCAGGATGCCAATGACGAAGCACAATTTGCTGAACTGCGCACTTTGGGTGAACTAACGCATCGTGCCTGGGAACATGATGTTCAGGTGATGATCGAAGGTCCGGGGCATGTACCGATGCATATGATCAAGGAAAATATGGATCTGCAGCTGGAAGTCTGTAAGGAAGCACCTTTCTATACACTTGGGCCATTAACCACAGATATCGCACCGGGTTATGACCACATTACTTCGGCGATTGGTGCCGCGATGATTGGCTGGTACGGTACGGCAATGCTTTGCTACGTGACACCGAAAGAACATTTAGGCTTGCCGAACAAGAAAGATGTCAAAGATGGCATCATTACCTACAAGATTGCTGCACATGCTGCTGATCTGGCCAAAGGCCATCCGGGAGCACAAGCGCGTGACAATGCCCTGTCCAAAGCCCGCTTTGAATTCCGTTGGGAAGATCAGTTTAACTTGAGTCTAGATCCGGACACAGCACGCAGCATGCATGATGAAACCATGCCCAAAGCGGCACATAAATCGGCTCACTTCTGCTCAATGTGCGGACCAAAGTTCTGTTCAATGAAAATCACCCAGAATGTGCGGGATTATGCCAGCCAGTTATCTGCTGATGAAACCCCGGCTGTAACGCAGGCAGAGATTGAAGCCGGCCTCAACCAGATGAAAAACGATTTCCACAGCTCTGGTCAAAAATTGTACCACAAGGTGTAAAACCGTAAAAAAAACAGTTGTTTTCATAAAAATCTCAGATAGGATGAAAAAAATAAGTTATTTCATCCTTTTCTGAGTTATGAATATTATTAAACAAGCCTCTTATAATAAAAAAGATTTTAGGATAGAGGCCCGTGAGTTTTTATATCGGGGATTTATTCAGGTGGAAAAAGTCACGTTACGTCATCGTGTCTTCCATCAGGAATCTTATACACCTGCATTGCAGCGTGAGCTCATCCATCGTCCTGAAGCCGCTGGGGTACTGCTGTATAACGATCAACAGCAAAAATTCGGCTTGATTGAACAGTTCCGTATTGGCGGGCTGGATGATCAGGATACGCCATGGCAACTAGAAGTCATTGCCGGTGTACTGGATGGCGATGAAACGCCTGAGACCTGTATTCGCCGCGAAGCTTTCGAAGAGTCAGGCTGCACTGTTGATTCCTTACAGCATCTTTTCAGTTTCTACCCTTCTGCCGGTGCCTGCTCGGAACTGTTTCATCTTTATGTCGCCCAGACTGAACTGCCTGAAGAAGGCGGTGTTTTTGGTATGCCGGATGAAGGGGAAAATATCCAGCTGCACATTCTGGATTATGCCGATATTCCGACCCTGCTGAATAATGGTCGCTTGAGAAATGCACCTGTGATTATGGCCTTACAATGGCTACAACAGCATCAACAGGCTGTCCCATCAGGTTTAAGGGGGCAGACATGACATCGGAACAATTCAGTCCTGCATCGCCGCAAGAATGGACCATTATCCAGATTTCTGATACCCACTTGATGGATCAGCCCAATCTGGAATTCGCGAATATGAATCCCGAGCAGAGCTTCCATGAAGTCATGCAGCATATTCAGTATAATTTTCCAGGAATGGATGCACTCGTACATACGGGTGATCTGGCACAGGTGCCGATCGCAGAAACCTATACGCGTTATTTAAAATATATCCAGTCCTGTCAAGTGCCCTATTACCAGATTCCGGGCAATCATGATGACATCAAGGTCTTTCCTTTTTATCAGGATCGAGATCAGGCTCATGCGATTCATTTTGGCAACTGGACCCTGATTTTACTAAATAGTGCAGTCCAGGATCGGATAGATGGTTGGGTAGAGCAGGCTCAACTGGAACAGCTAGACCAATTATTGCTTGAATATCGTAATCAGCATGTGGTTGTGGCTTGCCATCATCATCCTTTTGCGATGAAGTCGCACTGGATTGACCAGCACCGGCTAAAGAATGCCGAAGATCTAAAAGATGTACTGGCCCGGCACCAGAATGTGAAGCTGGTTCTGTTTGGTCATGTGCATCAGGATTCCTGCAATGAATGGCACGGTATCCAGTTTTTATCGACGCCATCGACCAGCGTACAGTTCAAACCCAAGAGTGATGAATTCGCGCTAGACCAGGCGGCACCTGGCTATCGTGTATTACATTTGAAACAAAATGGGGAGTTCGATACACATATCGAACGTGTGACCTTAAGCCAGCAAAATATTAATACCGAAATTTCAGGTTATTAACTTTGCATTTTATTTTTTTTGAATTACTTTATTGCAACCAAAGGAAATGTGATATCTATAATCCAGACATCAAAGACTATCAAAAAGCATAAAAAGTCTATATGATGACGACCCCCGTAGGAGGATAATCTTTCTACAGGGTGGATAAAAATTGCATATCACCATATTTTTTGCGTATTAACATACGCATATGATGAGGAATGCCCTAAATGGCGAATGACAACCAAAATCAAGTCTTAGACGAACAAACTGATGTTGTAGAGGAAAAACCTACAAAACGTGTGCGCAAATCTAAGCCGAAAACGACTGAGGGTGGTTCTACTGCTAGCTTATTTGGTATTGAACCTTATCAACCTAAAAAAAATGAAGAATACATGTCTGAAGGGCAGCTTGAACACTTCCGCCAAATCTTGATGGCATGGAAAGCTGAACTGATGTCAGAAGTTGATCGTACTTTAAATACGATGCAAGACGAAAACACTGCACTCCCTGATGTAAACGACCGTGCGACTCAGGAAGAAGAATTTGCCATCGAACTTCGTACTCGTGACCGTGAACGTAAACTGATCCGCAAAATCGAGCAATCTATCGAAGCGATTAAAAACGATGACTACGGTTTCTGTGAAACTTGTGGTATCGAAATTGGTCTGCGCCGTCTAGAAGCACGTCCAACTGCAACTTTATGTATCGACTGCAAAACTTTGGCAGAGATCAAAGAGAAGCAAAATAACGGTTAAGCATGTCTTTAAGTAATCCCTCCCTGACCCTCCCTTTATCAAAGGAAGGGAAAGCTGAAGAGAATTACGTGGGCCGGTTCGCGCCATCGCCAACCGGCCCTTTGCATTTTGGTTCCCTCATTACCGCAGTCGCTAGTTACTGCGATGCCAAAGCCCATCAGGGGCGCTGGCTAGTCCGCATTGAAGATACCGACATCCCGCGAATTTATCCCGGCAGCGAAGAACATATTTTGCGTGCCTTGGATGCTTTTGAATTCGAGCCAGATGGTGAAATCATTTATCAGAAAGATCGTCTGGATATTTACGAAAATGTGATCCAGCAACTGCGCCAGCAGGGTCTGGTCTATGCCTGTCAATGTACCCGTAAAATGCTGGGTTCCAATCATATTTATCAGGACACCTGTCGTGACTTAGGTTTGCCTTTTGAACATCAGGCAATTCGGGTCAAGGTTGAAGATGTTGAAATCTGTTTTGAAGACCGTCTGCAAGGCCGACACTGCTCACAACTGAAAAAGGACTTGGGCGATTTTGTCTTAAAACGCCGTGATGGCATCATGAATTATCAGTTGGCAGTTGTGGTCGATGACTATCTGCAAGGCATGACCCATGTAGTCCGTGGTGCAGACCTTTTGGACAACACGGAACGTCAGATTTATCTGGGTCAATTGTTGGGTTATCCGCGTTTAAGCTATATGCATTTACCACTGGCAATGAATGATCAGGGCCAGAAACTGTCCAAGCAAAATCTGGCGCAAGCACTGGATCTTGATCAAGTTCCCCTGCTCTTGCAACAGGCACTTCAAGCCCTCTGTCAGGCGCCCGTAGAACTGGATCGCCCTGCTCGTATGCTCGAACAAGCCGTCGCACAATGGGATATCTCCCGAATCCCGCATACAACTGAGCTACAAGGTCACTATTTATAAAAACGGGTTTTCACTTAAGCTAAAAGCAATAACACAGGCGAGTGAGGGTCATAAAAATGTTTTTTATTTTTGGTGTAGGACCGAAAACCAAGGTCATTGAGAAAAGTCAGTTTCTTTGTCCAGTCTGCCGAACCCGTTCTGGGTATGAACTCAAACAGCAGCGTAATTATTTTTCTTTATTTTTTATTCCGCTAGTTCCACTTTCTAAGGCAAAAAGTACTTTTGTGCGTTGCCTGAACTGTGGAACTGTCATGCCGAGCACAGTGCTTAACCATGCTCAGCCCGATCCACAGCGTCCGTCTAATCTAGAAGCTTGATTCTTCCCGACTTGGATTAACTTGTTGAGTAGTTGAGTCAATTTTCAGAATCAAACTGATCATCACTGCACAGACAATGAGTGATGAACCACCATAACTAATAAATGGCAGGGTCAAACCTTTGGTTGGCAATAGACCCATATTCATCCCGGCGTTTACCAGAATCTGTAACAGGAAAATGATACTGATCCCATAAGCCAGATAACCTGCGCGCAAGTATTGATGCTGCAAGGCACGATGTCCAATCCGGATACAGCAGACCATCACGGTAAAGGACAGAATCAGAATGGTAGAAATACCCAAGAAACCAAATTCTTCCCCTAAGATCGCCAACATAAAGTCAGTATGCGCTTCCGGCAGATATGACATTTTCTGGATACTATGGCCTAGCCCTACTCCGGTCCATTCACCACGACCAAACGCCATCAAGGCATTAGAAAGCTGATAACCGGTACCGAGCGGATCTTCCCAAGGATTCGAGAAAGACAATAAACGTTGTAAACGATAAGGTTCCAGAGCAATCGCAGCAGCAAATGCACCCAATAAAGTAATAAAAGCGACACCGAACTGAATCCAGGGTGCACCAGCCAGGAAGAATACACCGAGCATGGTCAGGGTGATTACCACTGTTGCCCCTAAGTCAGGCTCAAGAATAATCAGGCCAACGGTTGCACCCATGATGGCACTTAATCGTACCAAGCCTTTGATATTATTACGAACCTCTTCAGCACGACGGACTACATAGTCAGCGGTAAAAATCGCCATCATGACCTTAGCGACTTCGGAAGCCTGCAAGGTAAAACCGGCTACCCGAATCCAGCGCTTGGAGCCGTTTACTTCAGTCCCGACAAAGAGTACGGCGACCAGCAAAACAATGGTAATAATCCATAAAAAGAAAGTGTTATTGAACCAGACTTTTAATGGAACTTTATAGGCTAAAAAGGCTGCACCCGCCGCAACCAGAATCGAGATCGCATGTCGGGTCACATAATGGAAAGCATTCTCATGCATCCGTTCCGCATAAGGCATCGAAGCCGATGCCACCATGATCGAACCGATGCACAGCAAAGCCAGCACACAAAAAATCAGCACATTACGCGGATTAACTTCAGCGGGTAACTTAGGTACCCACTGCTGATAAAATTGATTAATTTTATTGATCGCAGTCTGAGCAAACTCAGCCATATCACGAATCCTTGTTATTCTTAATTGAGTTCATTCACATAGGCCACAAACTTGCGACCACGTTCCGGATAACCGGAGAACATGTCAAAACTTGCACATGCAGGAGACAATAACACGACATCATGTGCCTGAGTGCGCTTCTGACAAATTTCTACTGCTTCCTGCAGGCTTTCTGCATGCACCAGCTCAGTTGTACCCGCAATGGCTTTTTCAATAATTGGACGGTCCACACCAATTAATACAGCTATTTTTGCATACTTAGATAATGAGTCACGTAAAGCAGTAAAGTCCTGACCTTTACCCTGACCGCCAAGAATAATGGCAACTTTACCACCTTGAGCTTCGATTGCCATGCCCAAGCCATCAAGTGCTGCCAGTGTTGCACCAATATTGGTTCCTTTGGAGTCATTATAATAACGTACCCCATTGACTTCTTTAACAAATTCGCAGCGATGTTCCAAACCTTTGAAGGTTTTTAACGTATCCAGCATAACGTCCATTGGCAGGCCAATTGCTTCACCTAGAGCCAGACAAGCCAAGGCATTCGCCACATTATGGGTACCTTGAATGTACATGTCAGAACTTTTGAGCAGACGTTCACGACCACGTGCCAGCCAGATCGTGCCATCCTTATCTTTGAGAATACCGTACTGGTTGATGTCCGGTGCATTCAAACCAAAGCTCTGCATCGGTGTTGCATCTGGAACCAGTGGACGGGTCAGTGAATCATCACGGTTAAACACCACTTTTTTCACGCCTTGGAAAATACGGTGTTTGGCGGTGTGATAACCCATCATGTCGCCATGACGATCCAGATGGTCTTCACTCATATTCAGAACAACAGCCACTTCAGCCTGCAAGTTTGATGTGGTTTCTAACTGGAAGCTCGACAACTCCAAAATATACAGTTCAGGATCATCTTTGGTCAGATCCAGTGCTGGACGACCAAGATTCCCCCCAACCGCCACTTTTTTACCCGCATTCGCTGCCATCAGACCGATTAAAGTAGTTACGGTACTTTTGGCATTGGAACCGGTAATCGCCACAATCGGCTTATCAGTCGCACGACGTAAAATCTGGATTTCACTTACCACAGGAATACCTTGATCTAGTGCTGCCTGGATTTCAGGCAGTTTTGGATCGAGTCCCGGGCTGATGATAATTTCTTCGGCAGAGAGCAACAGATTCTGGTCAAACTTGCCAAAACTGGTCTGTACTTCCGCAGGAATCTGGTCATGTCCCGGAGGGGTGGCTCTTGAGTCCGTTACTGCAACGCGGTAGCCCTGGTCATGTAAGAAGTTGACCGCTGCAACACCTGAAATCCCGAGTCCTGCAACGACTTTTAATCCACCACGTTGTATTAACATTTTCGCCCCATTTTCTGGTCTATTTTAAAACTGACGAAATGGTAGCACTTTGCTGTTTTGAATACTTTTTCTGTTTTGACTTTCTCTGGCATTTTTTGTGTCAGGGCGTAAAAAAATATCGTTAAATCTTCATCTTTAATCGGTTTAATAATTAATAAATTTTTATTGGAGCCATCATGGGAATAAAAGTTAAGACTATGCTATCCATAACTTGAAAGGAAAATCAGATAACGCTTCCATTCATAATATAGAAAAATAGTGGATTCTTTTCACCTAGATAAATTAATAAGTTTTTAAAAAATAAAAAATTAGGGAGCTTATTTCTAAGCTCCCTACTCATTTGCATGCTCAGTTTTTATTCTCAAACAGAATGAAAGTTTACTTCCATTTCACTGCCTGAGCTTTAGGCTTAGCATCCGAACTTTGCTCCGATGCCGGACAGGCACAGTTACCGCCACAGCCACTGGCCATAGCCGGTTTTAACCATTTCGCCAGCGTATGCCAGTCCTTGGCTGCACAGGCATCAGACAACTTCTGGAAGACTGAGCGTGAAGTATTCGGAAATACCTTTTTAAATACCACGAGCGCACTCCAGACAACCAGTACCGCTACAATCAGAATTTCAATCATCTCAATCTCCCATTCACATGATCATTCAGATCTAGCCAAGGTTTCCCTTCAGCCAGTTTAACCCAAATAATGTGATGCAATTTGATAAGTCAGGAATGACATGAAATATGCCAAACCAAACAGGTAGAAGGTCATAAAGCTGACCGTTTTCCATGAACCGGTTTCACGCTTCACAGTGGCTAAGGTCGCCAGACAATGTGGTGCATAAATAAACCATACCAGTAGAGACAAGCCGGTCGCGATCGACCAGCCCAAATCACCGCCGCCACTAATCAGTGCCGCCAGACCCTCAGACATGGCATCTTCATCGACTGCAGACAAGGCATAAACCGTACCTAGTGCTGCCACGACAACTTCACGCGCTGCCATCGCCGGAATCAGTGCAATACAGATCTGCCAGTTAAAGCCTAATGGTGCAAAAATAGGTTGCATCACATGGCCCAGCATCCCGGCAAAGGAATAATCGATATCCGGTAAAGTTGCACCTTCTGGTGGTTGCGGGAACGTACACAGGAACCAAAGCAGAATGGATAGCGCAAAGATGATGCCACCGACACGCTTCAAGAATATTTTGCCGCGATCAAGCAAACCAATCCAAACGTTTTTCACATCCGGGAAACGGTAACTTGGCAGCTCCATCAACAGCATATGCTGTGACTTGTCCTTATGGAAAAATTTCAGGATAAAGGAAACAATCAGTGCACTTAGAATACCGGCCATATACAGACCAAATAACACCAAACCTTGCAGATTCATGAAGCCCCACACGGTTTGCTCAGGAATGAAGGCTGCAATCAGCAAAGCATATACTGGCAGACGTGCCGAACAGGTCATCAGTGGCGCCACAAAAATCGTGGTCAGACGGTCACGTGGGTCACTAATCGTTCTTGAAGCCATAATTCCCGGTACGGCACAGGCAAAGCTGGACAATAATGGAATAAAGGCTCGGCCCGAAAGACCTGCCTTAAACATCAATTTATCCAGCAGGAAGGCGGCACGTGGTAAATAGCCGGACTCTTCTAGTACCAGAATAAAGAAGAACAGAATCAGAATCTGCGGCAGAAAGACCACTACCCCACCCGCGCCGGCAATAATCCCGTCAACCACCAAGCTGTTTAATAAAGGATGAGCGATCAGTCCACCCATGTACTCGCCCAACCAGCCGAAGAAAGTTTCAATCCCATCCATGAATGGCGCAGCCCAAGCAAAGACCGCCTGAAACACCACAAACATCATAATGGCTAAGCTAAGCAGGCCCAATACCGGATGCAGGAATATCTTGTCCAGAAAATCAGTACGTTTATCTTCCTGATCGGCATAATTCACCACATCTTTCAGAATGCTGGCAATCTGATGATGGTGATCGCCACTCAAACCGCTGAGTTCAGTTTGCGGGGCAGAAAATTTGTTTTTATCCAGTGCATTTTTCAGGTTTTCAATGCCTGAAGTACGCACGGCAACGGTCTCAACCACTGGCACACCCAGACGTTCAGACAGTTTCTGGGTATTAATCTGCATCCCGCGACGGCGCGCTTCATCCATCATGTTTAGCACCACCAGCATTGGACGACCTAGCTGAATCATTTCCAGTACCAGTCCCAGATGCAGTTTTAGGTTGGTTGCATCTACAACGCACAGGAAAGTATCCTGCTGGCCTTCTTCTGCAATTTTACCCTGAACCACATTACGGGTAATTTCTTCGTCCGGGCTGGTCGCATCCAGACTATAAGTTCCTGGCAGATCCAGTACGCGTACCGGTTTGCCTGAAGGAAGTGTAAAATTCCCGACTTTACGTTCAACCGTAACCCCGGCATAGTTGCCGACCTTTTGACGAGATCCGGTTAAATGGTTGAATAAAGAAGTTTTACCGCAGTTTGGGTTACCGACAAGGGCAATACGTAAGGTATCACTCATGCCGCCGCTCCCTGTTCAATTTCAATCTTGGCCGCTTCCGATTTTCGTAAAGCAAAACGCGTAAACCCCACCTGAATAAGAATCGGATCCCCACCAAAAATACCTTTGGTAATGACTTGTACCTGAGTCCCTGGTACAAAACCTAAAGTTTCCAAGCGACTGGCCACAACATCGTGGGAAGCGCCTTTACCATCAGTAGTTCGATTAACTTTTCGAATGATGGCAGTTTGTTTTGCTTTCAAATCAGACAAACGCACCGTGAAAATTCCTAAGACTTTTGTACAGTATACAAACAAATGAGAATAATTAACAAATAAGTATTAATTACATTTCTTCTTAGCTGTATAGCACATCGACATGTTCGTAAAATTAAACTAGAGTGGAGATGAGCAATCAGGCTTCTCGCTTTTAAAATTATCTTCATTAAACATCATGCTGAATAAAAAACCTCGCATTCCTAGTCCAGTTCAGATTCCTGAAGCTTTCAGTTACTTACAGGGTTTTCGCGATTATCTGATTGCCCAGACAGTGAGCCCTCATACCCGAAATGCCTATTTGTCTGATCTGATCCAGTGTGCCGAATGTCTGGTTAAACCTTTACCAGAATGGAACCATGACGATATTTCCGATGTACTGATTGAACTGACCAAACAGCAAAAAAGTCCACGTTCAATTGCACGATGTTTGTCCGCCTTACGTTCTTTTTATAAATTCCTGCGGGAACAAAAACTGCGGAGTGACAATCCGGTTGCTGCTCATAAAACACCGAAGCTGGGCCGTGCCCTGCCCAAAGACCTGTCTGAAGCTGATGTCGAAGCACTGATTCATGCACCCGATATTAATACTGCCCTCGGTTTACGTGATCGTGCTATGTTTGAAGTGCTTTATGCGTGCGGTTTACGGGTGACAGAACTGATTAATCTGCGTCTGGATCTGATTAATTTAAAACAGGGCTATTTGCGTATTGTCGGTAAAGGCAATAAAGAACGTCTGGTGCCGATGGGACAGATGGCCTGTGAATGGGTGGAAAAATACCTGCAGGAAGCACGCCCGCAATTGTATAAGACAGCGACTGATTATCTGTTCCTCACCCAGCATGGCGGCATCATGAGCCGGCAGAATTTCTGGTATGCCATTAAACGCTATGCACTACAAGCCGGAATTCAGGCTGAACTGTCTCCACATACTTTGCGTCATGCCTTCGCCACGCATTTACTTAATCATGGCGCTGACTTACGGGTAGTACAAATGTTGCTAGGTCATAGTGATTTATCCACCACACAGATCTATACCCATGTGGCACAAGTTAGAATGCAGCAACTGCATGCAACCCATCATCCACGGGCTTAAGAGCTGATTTGAATAGAATAAACTGAGAAGTTTGACGTAGCTCTATCTTTTTTTGCTATGCTAATGCTCTGTTTTTAGTCCAAGAAAAAAAAGGGTTATTATGACATTTGCCCGCACCAAAATTTTTATCGCTTGTCTGCTTGCTACCGGTCTGGGACTGAGCGCATGTTCCAATTCCAATAATTCAGATAAAAAGCAAGATACGCTTACAGCAAGTGCACCGGCGACGGGTGAAGCCTCTAACCTTAGCGAACGTAATGCACAGCAACGCCTGATTTCAACGCTCGAAGGTCATTTCAAAAAAGCGGGAATTAACGCAAAAATCACGGGTATTAAAACCACTGAAGTACCCAACATGTCATGGGTCAGCCTGGAAGGTATGGCACCCGTCTATGTGACAAATGATGGCAAATATCTGATTCAGGGCGATGTCATTCGCCTTGGAGATAAAGAGCTGCACAATGTCAGTGAAACTTTGCAATCTGACGTCAACAAGAAAATCTTTGCAAACCTTAAAGCGGAAGACCTGCTGATTTATCCAGCCAAAGGCAAAACCAAGCATGTGATCTATGTCTTTACCGATGTCAGCTGTCCGTATTGTCACAAATTCCATGAACAGATGGATGAAATGAACAGCAAAGGCATCGAAGTACGCTATATTGCCTGGCCACGTGGCGAGCAGCATATGCCTGCCATGGAAGCCATCTGGTGTAATTCCGATCGTCGTGCAGCCTTCGATCAAGCCATTGCCGGTGGATCTATCACACCAACGACTTGTAAAAATCCTGTGAAAGATCAATATCAAATGGGTCTTAATATTGGTGTCAATGGTACGCCGGGCGTATACAGTTCTGAAGGACTTTACCTCGGTGGCTATATGAGCACATCAGAATTATTGGATCGACTTAAATAACTCATTTTAATTAGTTATTTAACTTTATTTTATAGATGAAGATATTCTGAAATGACCCTAGAGTCAGGCCGCTTTTTTAGCTATGATCTAGGCTCTCGTAAAAAACTGTTTATATTTGGAGTGTGACGTGAAACCAGTTCGTCTGGCAATCCTCGGTCTTGGTACTGTGGGTGGTGGTGCCCTTAAACTATTAAAAGAAAATGCTGCTGAGATTAAACGTCGCACCGGTCGTGAAATTCAAATTACCCATGTTGGTACGCGTCGTCCGCGTCCTGATCTGGATCTACCTGAATCAGTCAAACAAAGTGCAGATCTGCTCGATATCGTACGTCAACCTGATGTAGATGTGGTGGTTGAAGTCATGGGCGGTATTCACCCTGCTTATGAAGTGATTAAAGAAGCCATTCTGCATGGCAAACAGGTCGTAACTGCCAACAAGGCCCTATTGGCTGAACATGGAAATGAACTGTTCAAACTTGCCGATGACAACGCTGTGCAAATTGCTTACGAGGCAGCGGTAGCTGGCGGCATTCCAATTATTAAAGTGATGCGTGAAGGTCTGGCAGCCAACAAGATTGACTGGCTGGCTGGTATCATCAACGGTACAGGTAACTTCATCCTGACTGAAATGCGAGATAAAGGCCGTGCCTTTGCTGATGTACTGAAAGAAGCGCAAGAACTGGGTTATGCAGAAGCAGATCCAACCTTCGATGTAGAAGGCATCGATGCAGCACACAAACTGACATTACTGGCCTCTATTGCTTTTGGTATTCCGTTGCAGTTTGATAAAGTCTTTACTGAAGGCATCAGCAAAATTACTGCACAAGACGTGAAATATGCTGAAGACTTGGGCTTCCGTATTAAACACCTCGGTATTGCCCGTCGTGCTGAAACTGGTATCGAACTCCGTGTACACCCTACCCTGATTCCTGAAGAGCAATTGATCGCTAATGTGAATGGTGTAAAAAATGCAGTTCTGGTTCAAGCCAATGCGGTTGGTCCTACACTGTATTACGGTGCAGGTGCGGGTGCAGGTCCTACAGCTTCTGCAGTAGTCGCAGATGTCGTGGATATCGTACGTGATATTTCTTATACTGAAGATGGTGCTGGTACAATTCCACAACTGGCTTTTGAAAGCTTAAGTGACCTGCCAATCCTGCCACGTGAAGAAATGACGACTGGATACTACATCCGGATCAATGCTGAAGATCAAACCGGAGTACTGGCTGAAGTAACCTCTATTCTAAGCCGCGAAGGCATCAGTATTGATGCAATTCTGCAGCAGTCACGTCTGAAAGATCTTATTCCTATCGTGATCCTGACTGATCCAGTCAAGGAAGCGAAAATGGATGAAGCGTTAAAACAAATTCAAGCTCTTCCTGTCATTCATGGCGAAATTGTACGAATTCGTTTAGAATCGCTTGATAATTAATCGGGTCGAGGGGACACTCTCCCCTTGCCAAGCTCTACACAATTGGAACATCATCATGTCGAATGCCAATCGTTATACTGGTTTAGTTGACCGCTATCGCGACCGTTTACCAGTGTCTGCAACTACTAAAGCCGTTTCTCTGGGTGAAGGTAACACGCCACTGATTAAGCTTGCGAATATTCCGCGCATTATTGGCAAAAATGTTGAAATTTATGTGAAGTACGAGGGCTTAAACCCGACTGGTTCATTTAAAGACCGTGGTATGACCATGGCGGTAACAAAAGCGGTTGAAGAAGGCTCTAAAGCGATTATCTGTGCTTCTACAGGTAATACTTCAGCAGCTGCAGCAGCTTATGCAGCGCGTGCAGGTATCAAGGCGTTTGTTTTAATCCCAGAAGGCAAAATTGCGATGGGTAAAATGGCGCAAGCGATGATGTATGGTGCGATCACCATGCAAATCCGCGGTAACTTCGATGACGGTATGCGTCTGGTAAAAGAAATCGCTGACAAAGCACCTGTCACTATCGTGAACTCAATCAACCCATACCGTCTGCAAGGTCAAAAAACCATTGCTTACGAAATCGTGGATGAATTGGGCCGTGCACCAGATTACCACTGCCTGCCTGTAGGTAATGCGGGTAACATTACTGCGCACTGGATGGGTTATACCGAAGCGGTTGCAAATCAGCCTGCTGGCGAGTTTGAGCAAGTGGTTTACGATGCTGCTACTGATGCCTTCACTGGTCCTAAACCTGAAGGTCTGCCAACAATGGTAGGTTACCAGGCTTCTGGTGCCGCACCTTTCCTTCGTGGTGCACCTGTTGCAAATCCTGAGACTGTTGCAACTGCAATCCGTATCGGTAATCCACAAAGCTGGAACCATGCGAAAGCGGTTGTTCGTGATTCTAAAGGCTGGTTCGATGAACTGACTGATGCCGAGATTCTGGAAGCGCAACGTCTTCTTTCTATGTATGAAGGCGTATTCGTAGAACCTGCATCTGCAGCTTCAATCGGTGGCGCAATCCGTGACATTAAAGCAGGTAAAATTGCTGAAGGTTCTGTGATCGTGTGTACTGTAACTGGTAACGGTCTGAAAGATCCGGATACTGCGATCAAACAATGTTCTGATGCCGTAATGCTTTCAATTGACGCAACTTTAGAACAGGTTCGTGAATCAATTCTTTCTAATATGTAATTTAGATTGAAATAAAAGGCCCTGCAATTGCAGGGCTTTTTATATGCGCTTAAAAAAGATTAAACACGTTGTTTAGGCAGGCTAGATACCCAAGTCATCAGACGAGTCGCATCATTGGTACGTGCAGCAGTTGAATCCGCACCTAATACCACGACCACCACAGGACGGTTATTCAAGGTGGTGTGCATGACGACACAACGTCCTGCTTCATTAATATAACCGGTTTTAGACAGATTGATATTCCAACCACCATTACGCACCAGTGAATTGGTGTTGTTGGATTTCAATACACGGTAACCCAGGTTGAAATCATAGCTGGCAGTGGTAGAGAATTGACGGATCAGGCCATACTGTGAAGCGGTATTGACCAGAATCCCCAAATCACGTGCAGAAGACACATTGCCAGGATGCAGGCCAGTAGATTCCATATAGTGGGTTGAATTCATGCCCAGCTCTTTAGCTTTGGCATTCATCTTCGCAATGAAGGCTGCACGACCGCCTGGATAAGTACGCGCCAATGCAGCTGCAGCCGGGTTCTCAGACTTCATCAAAGCAAATAATAAGGCTTCAGCACGATTCATGCTGTCCCCGGCTCTTAAGGTAGAACTTGAGCTCTTACAGCCTGCACAGGAAAAATCAGCCTGTTGCAGGGTAATTTTTTCAGACATATTCAAACGCGCATCTGAAATCACTACTGCAGTCATCAATTTGGTAATCGACGCAATCGGGTAAGCATTATTGGTATTTTTACTGAATAACACTTCACCTGTCTGTGAATCCATCACCAGAGCTGCACGCGCACTTACAGCAGGTTGATTAATAAAATGACTATTATCAATAATCTGCACAGGTTTTGTCGGTACTGGTGCTGGTGCGCCGCCCTGACGAATCGTCGTCGTAACAGTTGCTGAACCTGGTGGTGAAGGTTCTGCAGCAGATACGCTCAAATTATCATTCATGAGCTGATTGACTTCATCAGAAGACCAGCTGATGCTGGATCCGCCCTCTGTTGTGCCAGAATTCATAATGATTTCAGCAAAACTTGTCGTGCTCATGCTGATTAACACGGACAGGCCGAGTAGATGCCTTAAAGACTTGTTTATTTTCTTCACTATTCCTTCACTCAACTAACAGAGGTAAGATTGATTTGCGTATTACCTCTAATATGCCTTACATTTAAACACAATGCCGAACATTTTTTGTTCTTGACACTATGTGATAAGTTTCAGATTTAATCTGCGAATAGGATTGCTAATTTTGTAGTTTCATTGCAAGCTTATTTTGCTTTATGTAACAAAAAAATGATTTTTTAATGAGGGAGAGTCTAGGTGATCACAGTTTTAGTTGTCGACGACCATGAATTAGTTCGTACTGGAATTTGCAGAATGCTGGAAGACCATGCGGATGTTCAGGTGATTGGACAGGCTGAATCTGGTGAAGAAGCAATTACCCTCGTCCGTCAGCATCATCCCAATGTGGTTCTGTTAGATGTCAACATGCCAGGTATCGGTGGTGTAGAAACCACACGCCGTTTGCTACAGACTGCTCCTGAAACCAAAGTTCTTGCGGTCAGTGGCCTGGCTGAAGAACCTTATCCTTCACTATTATTGAAAGCAGGTGCCAAAGGTTATATCACCAAAGGTGCACCTGTATCAGAGATGGTCCGTGCCATCAATAAAGTCATGCAGGGCGGTAAATATTTCAGTGCCGACATTGCTGAACAGCTGGCGAGTTCTTACCTGTCCGATACCCAGCAATCTCCTTTTGACGCACTGTCTGAACGTGAAATGCAGGTAGCCATGATGGTAGTGAACTGTATCAGCGCGCAGGAAATTGCCGACAAGCTGTTTGTAAGTGTTAAAACAGTTAATACTTACCGTTACCGGATCTTCGAAAAACTGAATATCGATAGTGATGTTAAACTAACCCATCTTGCAATGCGCTATGGCCTGATTAAACCTTAATTTAACCCTCTGCTTAATGCGGTTCCTATGGCGCAAACATCCAGTTATTCTGAACTGAATCAATATCATCTGGGCCTATGGTATAGCGCCTACCGCCTGATTATCAGCACGGGTCTGTTGCTGATTTTTCTGCTGACTTATCCTGATATGACTACAGATTATCAGTATCCTAAACTCTATCACTATGCCTTAATGATTAGCGTCGCCGTCAATACTGTGCAGCTGTTTACGCTGAGATGGGTAAAGCGCCTGATTCAGCCGCAGTTCATTCTGATTTTTGCCAGCGATGTCTTTTTTCTCAGTTTATTGACCTTGGCCAGTCAGGGTCCAAACGTGCATCTCGGACTGATTTTTGTTATTACCATTTTTTCAGCCTCATTATTGCTCGATGCCAAGAAGGCCCTGATCATCACCCTGATTGCGGTGATTAGTATCATCTACCAGCATTTTATCGGCAGTATTTTTGCCTTTTCCTCGCTTACCAATATCGGGAATAGTGCCCTGCTGGCCTTTTTGTTTTTTGTCGTCTATGGCTCAGGACAAATTGCGGTACGGCGCTTTCAGATTCTGGAAAACCTGAATTTTTCTCAATCGCTGGAACTATATCGCTTACAGAATATTAACCGCTATATTCTGGAACAGATTGAAACCGGCTATCTGGTTTTAGATGAGAATTACCATGTGGTGCTCAGTAATCCGGCTGCCTGTCATCTGCTCGGCATTGAGCCAATGTATGCCCATGAAAGATTTTCGTTATACCAATCTCAAAATGACCTGTTTGAACTGATCCGTTTTGAAAATCTGGAAAATGGCGAGCGGTTTCAATTTGAATCCCAGCAGAGTCGTTATAATATTCACGTGCAGGTACAAAAGCTGATTGTGCCGCACCAGACTCTGACTCTCCTCGTGCTGCAAGATGCCCGTAAACTTAATCAGCAGGTGCAACAGTTAAAGCTTGCTGCTCTAGGCCAGCTTTCCGCCAGTATTGCCCATGAAATTCGCAATCCTCTGGCTGCCATTGTACAGGCCAATGATCTTTATCTCGATTCTGAACCTGAACAGCAACAAGTTCTGCATCAGATGATTAGCCGACAGGCCACCCGGATTGACCGGATTATTCAGGACACCCTGAATATGGTGAAGAATAAAGAAACCCATCCAGTCGTAATTCAGCTGAATGAATTTATACCACTGTTTATTCAGGAAGATTTAGCAGATGTGGCGGACCAGATTCAATTTAATATTGATGTACCACTGGCAATTCAGTTCGATGAAGCCCAGTTACGTCAGATTCTAATTAACCTGATTCGTAATGCCATCCGGCATAATTCACCGGATTCGTCCCATATTCAATTGAATATTCACCCATATGAACATAAGGTATGGATAGATGTCCGGGATTTTGGCTCTGGTGTTGCCACCCATGATCAGGAATTATTATTTAAACCTTTTTTCAGCACGTCTATCCATGGAACGGGACTCGGACTATATTTATCACACAGTTTTTGTGAAGCCAATCAGGCACAACTCAACTACATTTCACAAGAACAGGGCGCATGCTTTCGGATTAGCTGTCAACGTGTGACAGCATAAAAGGAATAAGGGGAAATATTGTGGAACAACAACCACTGGTTTTATTGGTGGATGATGAGGAAGATCTATGTACCCTCATGCAAATGTCATTGATGCGCATGGGAATCCGTACGCATATTGCTCATCGTCTGGAAGATGCAAAAAAATGTCTTAGGGATCATCAATATGATGCCTGTCTGACAGATCTAAATCTTCCTGATGGCAATGGTCTGCAATTACTGGACTGGATTAACCAGCATTCCCCTCACCTTCCGGTAGCTGTTCTAACGGCCTATGGTAATATGGAAATTGCCATTGCTGCACTCAAGGCAGGTGCATTTGACTTTGTCAGCAAACCGATTAATCAAAAGCATCTGGAACAACTGCTGCAAAAAGCGCTAAATAAACCAGTAGACTATTATCAGAATAATTCCAATGACTCATTAGAGCATAAGCTGCTAATTGGACAATCCCTGCCTATTCAGCAATTACGTGTCACCTTGAAAAAAATTGCCCGCTCTCAGGCCCCGGTATTTATTACTGGCGAATCAGGTACCGGGAAGGAAGTGGTGGCCAATCTGGTTCATCGTCTTAGTAACCGCAATGAAGGGCCTTTTATCGCGATTAACTGCGGTGCAATCCCGACTGAATTAATGGAAAGTGAACTGTTTGGCCACAAGAAAGGCAGCTTTACTGGCGCGACTCAGGACAAGCAGGGACTGATTCAGTCTGCCCATGGAGGCAGTTTGTTCTTAGATGAAATCGCCGAATTACCGCTATCTATGCAGGTTAAACTGTTACGTGCCGTCCAGGAAAAACGCATTCGTCCAGTCGGTTCTGATACTGAAATTGATGTCGATTTCCGTGTTATTAGCGCCAGCCACCAGGATCTCGATGCGCTGGTACAACAAGGCAAATTCCGTCAGGATTTGTTCTTCCGTATTCACGTGATGGATCTGGTCTTACCACCACTGCGTGAGCGCGGCCAAGATATTCTGCTCCTCGCTGAGCATTTTGTTCAAAAGATCTGTCAGGAATGGGAGATTCCTGCGAAAAAACTGACAGAACGGAGCAAGGAATTTTTACTGGAGCAATACTATCCGGGCAATGTACGCGAACTGCGTAACATTATTGAACGAGCTATTACTTTGAGTGATGAAGACAAGATTGATCTTCAGCATCTGCAAACTGCTCCACTGCGTCATACGGTATCCGTCCAATCAGAAACGGCAAATCTGGCAGAGCCGACCTCATCTACGGATCAGATCATTATTCCCAAGAAACTCCCCGAGGAAGGTCTGGAACTGTATTTAGAAAAGATTGAAAAAGAAATTCTGCTGAATGCTTTGAATCTGACGCATTGGAATCGTACATTGGCCGCCAAAAAACTCGGTATGTCGTTTCGCTCTTTACGTTATCGTCTGAAAAAATTCGGACTGGATACCGAAGAAGAGGAATAATTATTTCTGCAGGAGCAGCAAGTCTGTGACGTGATCCAGATAGCTCTCCTCACGCGCATCCTGACCGAGAGGATAGGTGAAATGTGGCTGAATCCCCTGTCCTTCAATCATATTGCCGCTCGGGCTAAAGTATTGCGACACCGTCATCTGCAAAGCAGAGCCATTGCTCAAAGGAAACAGTTTCTGCACCACCCCTTTGCCATAGCTCTTTTCCCCTACCACCCAGGCACGATTATGTTCTTTCAGAGCAGCAGTAAATACTTCTGCAGCGGAAGCCGAACGGTTATTGATTAGAATCCCGACTTTCAGATTTTGAAATTCAATTCCTGGAAGTGCCTGAAATTGCTGATTACCTTCAGAACGGCTCTTGGTCGAGACAATAATGCCCTGATTCAGGAACAAATCTGCTGATTCAACAGCCGCAGACAATAAACCACCCGGATTATTACGTAAGTCAAACAGCACTGCTTTCAGGCGATTGGTTGAATAACTTTCAATAATTCGCTTGATTTCATTAGCAGTATCTTGCTGGAAAACTTTGACCTGCAGCACCAGAACCTGATTACTGTGCAGCGTCGATTTAATCTCGGTATCCACTTTGGTATTGCGGACCAGTGTAATCGGTACACTTTGCGCAGAAAGCTGAAGCGTTAAAGTAGAGCCAATGGCACCAGTCAATAAATCTCGCACCTGCTCACGTTTCAGCGCACTCAAGACCTGATCATCAATCTTATAAACTGTGACACCATTGCGAAGGCCTTGTTTGGCAGAGTCAGCATCCGGACTTAGGCCTTGTACCATCCATTGTTTTAGCTGTGGATTAAAATGCAGATCAAAATCAATACTGGCCAGATCACCTTCAGTATATTCACGCAGCTGTTTATAGTCTTCAGGAGATAAATAGCGGGAATAACGGTCCAGGCCGCTCACCAAACCTTGAATGGCTTGCTGGAAAAGCACATCGTCATTTTTGTCTTGAATATAATTATCTTTGACGATGCCATAAATCTGAACAAATTCCTGGATGGATGTAACAGGAATTTCATTATAGACCTGTTCATCCATTTCCAGTTCATCGAGTGCCATCTCGGTCGAAACAGCACTCCAGGCGGAATGACTCAAACACATCAGTAAGCAGGATAAGACTACAGACTTGCCATGTGTTTTTATCATTCTTAGACCTGTTTTATAAAAGATTAAGCATGCAGCTCAATAAGATTGCGACCCTGCATTTCAGCTGGTACCGGAATTTGCATCAAGTTCAGCAGGGTTGGTGCAACATCAGCCAGTACGCCACCTTCTGCGATTGTTGCAGAGCTTGGACCCACATAGATAAATGGAACCAGTTCAGTGGTATGCTGGGTATGCACTTGACCGCTCTGATAATCCTGCATCTGCTCCACATTACCATGGTCTGCAGTAATAATCATATGACCTTTTTTCGCCATCACAGCTTCATAAACTCGGCCTAAGCAAGTATCCACGGCTTCAACGGCTTTCACTGCTGCATCAAATACACCAGTATGGCCGACCATATCACCATTGGCATAGTTCACAACCAGTAGGTCAAACTCGCCTGAATTGATCGCTGCCACCAGTTCATCTGTTACTTCATAGGCACTCATTTCCGGTTTCAGGTCATAAGTCGCAACATTTGGAGATGGGATCAGGATACGTTTTTCACCTGGATATTCATCTTCACGGCCACCGCTAAAGAAGAAGGTTACATGCGCATATTTCTCAGTTTCTGCAATACGTAGCTGAGTTTTGCCCAGGTTCGACAGATACTCACCTAAAGAATTTACCAGCGCTTCTGGCATATAGGCTACTGGCGCATCAATGGTCGCCTGATAACGGGTCAACATCACGAATTTCGCCAGATTCGGTACAACCTTACGTTCAAAACCGGCAAAATCTTTTTCAACAAAGGCACGAGTCAATTCACGGGCACGGTCAGCACGGAAGTTCATGAATACAACGCTGTCGCCATCCTGAATCTTCACAGTGTCGCCAATGCGAGTCGCTTTTACGAATTCGTCTGATTCCTCTGCAGCATAAGCCTGTTCCAGACCTTCAACTGCAGTAGCTGCAGTACGCACTGCTTCACCTTCAGTCAGCAGACGATACGCTTGCTCTACACGATCCCAACGGTTGTCACGGTCCATGGCAAAATAACGACCGATCATGCTGACAATACGACCCTGGCCCGGATATTGAGCAAATAATGCATCCAGTTTTTCTAAAGAGGGTTGCGCACTTTTTGGTGGTGTATCACGGCCATCGAGAAACGCATGCAGATAAACCTGAGCACCGCGTTTTAAAGCCAGTTCAGCCATCGCCACGATATGATCTTCGTGTGAGTGCACACCGCCTTCAGACAACAGACCCATAATGTGGACTGCGCCATTTGCTGCTTTGGCTTTCTCAACCGCATCTACCAGCACTTCATGTTCGAAGAAAGCACCAGTACGGATATCTTTGGTAATACGGGTAAAGTCCTGATACAGCACACGGCCAGCACCGAGATTCATATGACCAACTTCAGAGTTCCCCATTTGACCATCAGGCAGGCCGACATCTTCACCTGAACCTGAGATCAAACCATGCGGATGCTTTTCCTGCATAGCAGTTAAATTTGGTCGTTTAGCCGCTAAAAACGCATTGTCTTCGACCGCTTCGCGATGACCCACACCATCCATAATCACCAAAACGTGAGGGATTTTGCCAGCAGTTGCATCCGTCATAATGAAATACTCTTTTCGTCTACGAATTAATCGCTCTAGTTTACCGAATTTTGCAAAAAGAGGCCATGACCAGACGATGGTTTAAGCCTCTTGTTGCGATTGATTTCTTCTATTTTCCTGTAGTTTAGCGGGCCCGATGGAGCAAGTAGCCGCCAATAGCAAACATCAGCAAAATAGGAATAAATACAAACCATGCCGGTGACGGCGCATAGACCAGACTGGCATAACCGAGAAAATCCTGCAGATAGAAGAAGCCTAACCCTGCGAATAACGCAATCACCAAACGGAAGCCCATCGATTGCTGACGCAATGGCCCAAAGATAAATGAACAGGCAATCACTACCAGCGCAATCAGGGCAAATGGCGAACCGACTTTCTGCCAGAAAGCCAGCTGATAGGTTTTAGGTACCTGACTATATTCATGCATATAGCTCATAAAGCTCACCAGCTGGCTTGGCGATAAATCTTCCGGATCAATCGTCACCATATGCACATATTTCGGCTGCAAGGCCAAAGCCAGTGGTTGCTCATCATGCTGTACCAGTGTCGCATTGCCGTTTTGTAAAATATCAAACTGTTCTGTGCTATCTAGTTTCCAAGCCCCATCTTTGACGAATTCACCCTGCTTGGCATCCAGAGTACCCCGCAGTCGGTAATTGTCATCAAAGTCCAGCATCTGTACATTTTTCAGCTGGCCCTTGGCGTTGGCATAATCAATATAGATAAAGCGATTACCCTCACGCGTCCAGTAACCTTTCACTTCACCAATTTTGACTGGCTTGTTATAGCTTTTGACTGCTTTGGCCTGTTCATTGGTATATGGAATCACCCACTCGCTCAGGGCAAACGATAATACGACCAATAGCAATGCTGAACGGATCACCCAGCCGACAATCCGCCACAGACTGACTCCGACTGAACGCATTATGATCAGTTCACTATTGGAAGCCAATGTACCTAAACCGAGTACCGCGCCAATCAGTGCCGAAATTGGCAGGATTTCATAAAGATAATTCGGTGCCCCCCAGAGTACATATTTCAAGGCATCCCAGGCACCATAGCCTTCTTTCAGGGAACCCAATTCACCTAAATACGTAAATAAGACCTGCAGACCTGAAAGAACAGCGGTTGCCCCAAGCATCGCCAGCGCGGTGGTTCCGGTCACATGTTTGGCAACTATACGACGTGCTAACATTGTTAAGACCTCACTCGCTGAATCCGTTTTTTAATTTTTGGCGCCAAATTCTGTTTACGTGAGAACAATGCACCGGCTATGGCATATATGATCAGGACCAATGGATAAGCCCAAATGCCCATTTCCGCCTTGCTGACCCGGGTTTTGATCGCCATCAGGGCGACGATCAGGCTGGCAAAGATCATCAGTGCCGGGAATAATTTGAGATAGCGACCTTGACGTGGGCTCACTTCAGACAGGGCTACAGACAAAATCAGGGCAATTACAATGGCAAATGGTACAAAGACACGCCAGCCAAGCTCACTGGCTACGACAGGATCCTGACGATTTTTCCAAAGCTGTCCGGTCGGCAAGGCTTCAACTTCATCACTGGCCAGTTCTGCTTCTTTATCACTTTCGATCCGTAAACGATAGCTTTCAAATTCAGCCTGGGTATATTGCGGCGTGCCTGGATAAATTTCATAGCGGCGGCCATTGACGAGATCGACCACATTGGCCGCATCATTCGGCATTTCAATTCGGGTCGCTTCCTGCGCCAGAATCATCACATCTGGCTTGCCTTCTTTTTCCGCACGCTGATAGAAGAAGATATCTTTCAGGTTTTTGCGATCTTCGGATAGATCTCCGGCATAAATGGTATAAGGTCCGGAAGAGATAAATTCTTTGGGCCGAACCAGATCAAAGCCGGTTCGTACTGCCTGCTCACTGGTCAAGGCTTCGAACTGTCGAATCCCCCACGGTGAAGCCCACAACATGAGAAAGCCTTGTGCAAGGAGATAGACCAAAGTCATCGGAATCAAAAGACGTGCCAGCTGATGCCGGCTAATTCCGCTACCATTTAAGACCGCCATCTCATGATCAACATAGAGACGACCAAAGACCAGCATTAAGCCAATAAAGAACCCAAGTGGAAGAATCAAGGTCAGGAATTCAGGCAAACGATAACCAATGATGCTGAACAGGATTCCAGCATCCAGACGCCCCTGTGCGGCCACACCAAAATACTTGATCAAACGACCGCCCATCATGATAAGGGTCAGTAAGGCAATCACCACCAAGGAGGTCGATACCACTTGCTTGACCAGATAACGCCGAATAATCAAATTAGTTCTTCCAAAATGAGCTCCATAAAACGAGTGCTAGTTTACCCGAATAGCAAAAATATAAAACCTAGGTGGCTCTGCCCATTGAAAATCTATTCGGATAAATGTTTCAATGCTTGAATGATTTGCAAATCTAAACAGGCGTGAAAACAAGATATGAACCTTACAATTAATACGTCATTCCCAGAGAATGGATCAAGTCAATCTTTGTTGATTTTAGTCGACTCAGAACAGATTCAGAGCGCTGCATCAACATACCAAATCAACAGCCTAGATACATTAATTAAAGCATCTCAATTCAAGGCTGGTCTGGCAGAAAGTTTAAGCCTGATTGGACAGGTCAGCCAGTCTCAGCATGCGGCCCTGATCGGCCTCGGCAAGACTGCCGAATTACAAGCGGGAAAACTGGCGAAAATTGCCCAAGCCATTATTAAAGGCTCTCAAAAAAAATTCAAACAGATTTCTGTTGATCTGACACAACTTCCACAAGAATTGCACTATCTGTTTGCATTGGCTTTAACTCAAGCCAGCTACGGCTATGACGAATACAAGTCAAAAAAGAACGAATTTATTCTGCAGCAGATTGATTTCATCGCTGCCGAAACTCCGCTAACAGCTGAACAGTTGCAATTGATTCAGGCCGTTCAGACTGGTCAGAATCTGGCGCGTGATCTGGGTAATCGTCCTGGCAATATTTGTTTCCCAGAATATCTGGCAGAACAGGCGCAAGCGCTGGCGGCTCAATATCCGGACCTGCTTAAAGTAACTGTACTTAATGAACAGCAAATGGCTGACCTTGGTATGGGTGCCTTCCTTGCAGTTAGCAAAGGTTCAGACCGTCCAGGCCGTATTATTACAATTGAATATCTGGCTCATCGTGAAGAAGCACCAGTTGTATTACTGGGTAAAGGCATTACTTTTGATACCGGCGGTATTTCATTAAAACCAGGCGCTGGCATGGATGAAATGAAATACGATATGTGCGGTGCAGCTTCAGTTCTGGGCACGCTTCGTGCACTATGCGAATCTCGTTTACCAATTCATGTGGTAGGTGCGATTGCTGCAGCGGAAAATATGCCATCGGGCAAAGCCACCCGTCCAGGTGACATCGTAACCACCATGAGTGGTCAAACTGTTGAAATTTTAAATACTGATGCTGAAGGCCGTCTGGTTCTCTGTGATGCGCTAACTTATGTGAAACGCTTCAACCCTGCCCTGGTGATTGATATTGCAACTCTAACCGGTGCTTGTGTAGTGGCCTTAGGTTCAGTCTTGACCGGTATGTTTACGCCAGACAATGAGCTGGCTGCAGAGCTTGAAACCGCCGGCCAAAATGCATTTGACCGTGTATGGCGCATGCCAGTACTGGACGACTATCAGGAACAACTGGATTCACCATTTGCTGATATTGCCAATATTGGTGGCCCTAAAGCCGGTTCTGTAACAGCTGCATGCTTCCTGCAACGTTTTACGCGTGAATATCGCTGGGCTCACTTGGATATTGCAGGTACTGCATGGAATTCAGGTCCAAATAAAGGCGCAACTGGCCGTCCAGTACCTCTATTAATGCAATTCCTGGCTAATCGCGTTCAAAAGCATGGCTAAGGTCAGCTTTTATTTATTTGAAAAAAGCCCTGAACGACAAGTGGACAGCACTTGTCGTTTATGCCGTAAAATTTTGCGTCAGCCAGAGCGTATCTGGCTGCTGTGTGCCGATCCTGCCTTACAGCAGGAACTGGATGAAAAGCTATGGAACTTTGATCCTGCCAGCTTTATTCCGCATGGAATCGATCAGCCAGATGCGACCGTTTGTATATCGGCTCAATTACCAGAGCAGCCTGGCTGGATTATTTTTAATTTTAATCCGGAAGCACTTGAACCTGATGCGAAATTTAGTCACATTATTGAGATTATTGAAAACAATGAACCAGCCAAACAGCTGGGACGTGAAAAATATAAACAATATCGTCGCTTTGGCATTCAGCCAAATACCTTTAAGCTCTAAGTAATCACGTGAACAAGGAGATGCAAGTGGCATTAAATGTAGGTCCAGATTTTAAACAGCGCTGGTTAAACACGCCTGAGGCTGTACGTCAGACCTTTATCGATGACCTCTCGCGCATCTGTGAAGTACTTAAGCCTGAAACCGCTGTAGAAGAATGGCTCGTTCGCGACCAACAGTTACAGAAAGAGTCTGAGCGTAAAATTGAAGCAGCGTATGCACAGCGCAAGGCCGAACTGATTGAAGAAGCACGTATTCGCAGACAACGGGCACTCGAAAAAGCCTTAGCCGAAAAACGTGCTGAAGAGCAAGCCTATGCCGAACAGCTACGCCGTGATGAAGAGCGAAAATTTGCCGAGCAGACCCGGAAGCTGGCTGAAATGCGTCATATGCTAGATACTGAGGTTCAGGATTATGCCGCACGTTATCAGAAAAATCCGGATCAGGTGCTCGACTTTGCCAAAGGTCGCCTAAATATCGACGATACCCAGATTTTATCTGAGCTGGAAAGCTTACGGTTACGTCTGGAACTCGAAGCAGAAACTGTGATTGAACAAACCGTCAATGCACTGCGTGAGAAATTACGCGCTGCAGCCAAAGAAGAAATTGACTATATTCTGAAAAATTCTGATCTGGCTGAGTAAAGTTGATCGTCAGTTGGCTGAAAAGATTCTTTTTATTTTTCAGCCTAATCCATCCCCTGTCTTGGTTAGTTTATTCCATCAAACTATAAAATCTGCTTTAAAATTAAAACAAGTCAGCCAGTAAAAATGCGGTATTGCCAAGCAGATAGCCCGCCCCTAGCAGAGTGCTAATCCAGAGAATTCCCCCAGTCACATTATAAAAACTGAAAGTTGCAAAGCTCATATGGCCAGAACCTGCCGCAAAAGGACCGAAGGAACGTACAAAGGGAATAAAACGCGCAATTAAGATCGTCTTGCCGCCATGTTTCATAAAATAATGATTGGTTTTGACCATATATTCGGGTTTGAAAAACCGTGAATGCTCATTGAAATATTTTAATCCGAGCACCCTGCCTGAATAATAATTCACGGTATAACCCAGAATCGAAGCAATCAGCAGCAATAAACCCATGGAGTGTAAGGTAATCAGGTCAGAGCTGGAACACAGCGCACCGACGGCAATCAACAGACTGTCACCGGGCAAAAAGAAAAAAAATGGCGAACCTGTTTCCGCAAAAATCACCAGGAACAAAATTGCATAGATCCATACCCCATACTGCTCCAGCAATAAGGGTAAAGACTGTTCAAGATGAAGTAAAAAATCGAGCATTCGACCTGTCCACTGGGGCTAAAATCGCGAGTTGAGCTACGTATTATCCCGAAAAATAAAAAAACAGTCTAATTTTTCAATTAGATTGTCTGGTAATTGCGCAGCTAATTTATTTCAAAAAGCCATTTTCGGCTAAGAATTCCATGCTGATTTTAGACTGTTCTGTAGTTTCTGCGGCCTTGTCACCAAGCAATAAACGCTCGATATAACGTGCCAGTACATCCACTTCCAGATTGACTTTAGTGCCTAACTTCCAGGTACCAATATTGGTCCGTTCTGCCGTATGCGGAATTAGATTCAGACTAAGGATATTTCCACGCAAGTGATTGATGGTCAGGCTGATGCCATCTACTGTTATAGAGCCCTTCTCTGCCAGATATTTGGCAATTTCTTTTGGTGCAGTCACTTCAAAATAAATGGAACGGGCATCGGAACGTACCACCGTAATTTCACCTACAGCATCGACATGACCAGAAACAATATGTCCACCAAAGCGTGTAGTTGGTAGCATCGCCTTTTCGACATTTACAGGTTGGCCGACTTTCCAGTTAGCCAGTGTAGTCCGGTCCAGGCTTTCACGTGATACGTCTGCAGCATACCAGTTCTCACCCCAGTCAATTACGGTCAGACAGATACCATTGGTGGCAATTGAATCGCCTAGATGTACATCGGACATATCTAGATCCGTCTGGATGCGTAAACGCACATCACCGCCAACGCTTTGCAGGCTCTCGACCTTGCCCAGACTTTCAATAATACCTGTAAACATCTTTATTTCCTTTTTCTCTGCACTTACCACAAGGCCAATTGGGTACTCACCCCGGTCGTATCCACACCGCCCAGCTCGGCATAATGATGCAACTGGCTCAGTAACTGACGGATTGGCGGACCTGACTTGGCATGTGTGTCGGTAATTACAATAAATTCTAGTACACGTGCACGTTCAGACTGGCGCTGTTTGCTGACACGATAACGTGGCACATCCTGAGTGAGCAAGGTTACACGGCCACGTTTCAGGTTGGCCTGCAGCAAATCTGTGGCACTGATATTACCATCGGTTGAATAACTGGTCAGGATAAAACGCGCATTAATGGTCGCCAACAAAGTTTCATAGGCTTCTTTGGCATGCTTGGATGAGTTGTACTGACTTGGACGTTCTTTACGCCATGCACGGTCAATCCCGCTCTTGAAGCCTTTAGTGTCTGGAGTCGGTAAATCCACCTGATCCCACAGCGTTAAAGCATTGAGTACATGATAGTTACTACTATAGGCATGCTGGTTATACGGTGGATCCAGATAAGCCACATCGACTTCAAAACCACTCATCTGATTGGCCAGATGTTGGGCATCTACACACCACATTTCTGCAGCAGGTCCTTGATGCTTGGCATCTTCACAGAAACGGCTTGGCGTTAACCAAAGTAAAGATTCAATACGTTCTAGTGCAGTCTGGGTTTTTCCACCCCAACCATGATGAAAACTTTTAAATACACCAGAAGTATTGCTGACAAAACTGGCTGAATAGAGCAGCGGTGCTAACAAAGCACTCATCTCGACATCATCGATTGCACCTTGCGCCTGCCAGGTCGCAATCTGCTGACGAATGGCATCAATACGCATGCCATTACGGCGCTTGAAGAACAAACGGTCACGGGTCGGATCATAGATTTCGTCATTGCGTGGACACAGGTTATGCGTCACCCAGCCTTTGACTTCAGGCAGACGGTTTAGATAGTCGATCGCTTTCTGATAGCCACCCAGTTCTTTAAATGCAGGTGCATCAGTGCATGCCAGAACTGCATGATTCAGCGCATGGCTATACGGTTCCCAGTCATTGGCAATGACACGATAGCCATTTTGACGTGCCAAACGTGATACCACACCAGAACCGGCAAAGAAATCGGCAAATATCGGCGCACGGCCATCTTCACGTTTTAGGGTTCCCGTGCTCTCAAGTGCTTCCAGAATTAAGTGTAGTAAACGGCGTTTGTTCCCCAGATAAGGAACCAGCTGATGGAAAAGATATTCATCTGTGGTACGTGCCGCATGGCGACGTTTGTGGTAAACCGTAGACTCTGAATTCATAGTGTCTCTTGAGAGGGAATTAACCTGAAGCGCACGTCATCACCCAAACGGGTCACGTCCTGCAACTTGAATCGAAGTTGTTCTGCCATTCGGCTGAATTCTGCATTGAACATACTACGCGCAGTTTGCCCCAATAAAGTCGGTGCAACATAACTGATGAGTTCATCCACCAGCCCTGCCTGTAAAAATGCAGTAGATAAAGTCGCACCTGCTTCAACCAGCACATCATATATCTGATGCTGCTGAACCAGTTGCTGTAATAATTCTTTTAAAGGCTGAATTTCGAATTGGATCACACCCAGATCAGCCAGCTCCTGACGATAAGGCCCCATCACCATCACCGTTTCTGGAGTCTCCAAAATCTTGGTAGTGAGGGGTAAACGCCCCTGGCGATCCAGAATAATCCGTTTGGGCTGAACTACCGTGCTGATGTCATTCATACCTTTCAGGCTACGGACATTGAGCTGACAGTCATCAGCCAATACAGTTTCAATCCCGGTAATCACTGCGCCAGAAATGGCGCGCCAGTGCTGGACATCCTGACGGGCTTCAGGACCGGTAATCCATTTCGATTCACCCGATGCCATTGCCGTACGGCCATCCAGACTCGATGCAATTTTCAAACGGACATAAGGCATCCCAGTCGCCATCGCTTTTAGAAAGCCATCATTCAGTGGATGTGCTTCATCTTCACAAATGCCGACTTCAACGTCGATTCCGGCATCTTTCAGGATTTGCACACCTTTGCCAGCGACCAGTGGATTCGGATCAGGACAAGCCACAATCACTTTAGCTACGCCTGCTTCAACCAATCCTTTAGCACATGGTGGTGTACGGCCATAATGGGCACAAGGTTCCAAAGTCACATATGCTGTTGCGCCACGTGCCTGCTCTCCGGCCTGACGCATGGCAAAGACTTCCGCATGAGGCTGACCCGCTTTGGGATGAAAACCTTCACCCACGACTATGCCATCTTTGACAATGACACAGCCGACATTCGGGTTGGGTTTAGTAGAGTACTGTCCCTGACGTGCCAGCTCAATGGCACGACGCATCCAGATTTGATCTTGAGTGAGTTCAGTCATGCTTATTCTTGAAACTCACCGCGTTGCTGCATCTGTTCAATCTGACGACGAAAGGCTTCGACATCCTGGAAATCCTGATAGACCGAAGCAAAACGGACATAAGCGACATGATCAAGTGCAAATAGAGATTGCATGACAATTTCACCAATCGTGCGTGATTTCACATCACGCTCACCCAGACGGCGAATCTGCAACTGGATATCACTGAGCACCGTTTCAATCTGTTCTTGCGTCACAGGACGTTTCTGCAAGGCATGCATCAGGGAACGGCGTAATTTGGCTTCATCAAAGGGTTCATTCTTGCCATCAGATTTGATGACACGCGGCATCACCACTTCATAACTTTCAAAGGTGGTAAAGCGTTCATTACAACTGACGCATTCACGACGGCGGCGAATCTGGCAACCTTCAGCGGCCAGGCGTGAATCAATCACTTTACTGTCTGGTGTATTGCAAAATGGGCAATGCATAGCGGTTTAATTGAACAAATCCTGATGATTTCCGAGTGTAGCAAAAATTCCAAACTTTGTAGAGTTTTACGCAACATATAGAAAAAAAACAGCCCAGATGGGCTGTTTTACACAATATATTGATTATTGTTTTAGCAGATTATTCTACGCGTTCGCCATGTTGACTTAAGTCCAGACCCATGCGTTCATCATCAGAAGAAACACGGATACCGATGATCAGATCAATTACTTTAAGAATCACGAAAGTTAATACTGCAGAGTAAGCGATGGTTGCCAGTACACCTTCAACTTGAACCCAAAGTTGGCTCATTACATTTGCTGGAGCAGCATCACCCATGATGAATTCGCTTGCGAAGAATGCTGTCAGAATCGCACCAACGATACCACCCACACCGTGCAAACCAAAGGCATCTAGAGAATCGTCGGCTTTTAGTGCGCGTTTCAGAGCAGTAATACCCCAGAAACATACCACACCACCGATCAGACCCATTGCCAGCGCACCACCGACAGTCACGAAACCAGCTGCTGGAGTAATCACCACCAGACCTGCTACCGCACCAGAAGCCCCACCTAATACAGATGCTTTACCACGTACTACTTTTTCAGTAATTAACCAAGAGATCGCTGCTGCCGCTGCTGCAACTTGAGTTACGATCAGCGCATAACCTGCAGAACCATTTGCACCCAATGCTGAACCACCGTTGAAGCCGAACCAGCCTACCCAAAGTAAGCTTGCACCGACTACAGTTAAAGTCAGGTTATGTGGCGCCATTGATTCACGGCCAAGACCCATACGTTTACCAAGCATGTAGGCTGCAACCAGACCCGCTACACCTGAGTTGATGTGAACGACTGTACCACCAGCAAAGTCAAGCGCACCGTCGTTACCTAACCAGCCGCCGCCCCAGACCCAGTGAGTAATTGGTGCATACACCAGAATCACCCAGAGTGCAATGAATGCCACAAAAGCACCAAACTTCATACGCTCAGCAATCGAACCGCTGATGATGGCAACCGTAATAATGGCAAACGTCATTTGGAAGATCACGAACAGGATTTCAGGAATTGTGCCTGAAAGCGCATCGGTGGTTATTCCAGCCAGCATGAGCTTGTCCAGACTGCCGATAAAGGCATTTCCTTCACCAAAGGCCAATGTATAGCCAATCACGACCCAGGCAATACTGACTACGGCTGCGGCAACAAAGCTGTGTGCCATTGTTGCCAGCACATTTTTCTTACGGACCATACCGCCATAGAACAGGGCTAAACCTGGAATGGTCATCAGTAATACAAGGGCTGTTGAAGTGAGAATCCAGGCTGTATCGCCAGTATCGAGAGTAGCTTCTTCTTCTGCAGGCGCTGCTGGTTCAGCTGGCGCCACTTCAGCAATCTCTGCTGTAGTTGTGTCTGTTGTTGTAAGTGAAGTATCACCAGTCTCTGCAACGAGTGCGACTTCTTCAGTAGGTGTTGGTGCTGTTACGGCCTCTTCAGCCCACGCAACAGAACCACCTAAAAGAGCGCTGGACAAGCCGAACGCCATTAGCATTTTTTTCATTCGTATCCCCCAACCATGTTTTTTGTGAGTTATTAGGTACTCAGCAAACTTCGTGCCAAATTAAACAGCGTCTGCACCTGTTTCACCGGTACGAATACGGATGACTTGTTCTAAGTTAGTTACGAAAATTTTTCCGTCACCGATTTTGCCAGTGCTTGCAACACGAGTAATTGATTCAATTACCGAATCAACCATTTCATCGCTGATTGCGATTTCGATTTTGACTTTCGGTAGGAAATCTACAACGTATTCAGCACCACGATAAAGTTCAGTATGGCCTTTTTGACGACCAAAGCCTTTGACTTCAGTCACAGTGATGCCTTGAACACCAATTTCAGATAATGCTTCACGCACATCATCCAATTTGAAAGGTTTTACAATTGCAGTTACGAGCTTCATGTTTGTTTTCCTTCGGCTTATTTCACCAGTAAGGTTTTATGTTCAAATTTCATGCCAAGATTCCTAAGGTCGGGGGAAATTAGAAAGCCCGGCACGATGTTTCTTGCTCTTTTATTTTATACTTATAACGTATTGGAATCTGCATAAATTGGATATTTTTTATGTGGATTTTTACAATATTACTAATCGAAGCAGCCTATATTTTATCTGAAATACTGTCAGTCACTCTTGCAGCAATGCTACACTGTCCGCGCATTTATATGGCGATGGATCGGATTATGATTGAAACCCTGTTACAAGCAATTTTGCAGCAAGTTGAACAGCCTAAAAAGGACCTGGAGCACAATCTGCGTGCCCTGCTCAATGAAGCCGTCAGTAAAATGGATTTAGTGTCTAAAGAAGAGCTCGAACGTCAACGCACTGCCCTAAATAATGCCAATCAGCGTTTAAATGTTTTACTAAAACAAGTCGAAGAGCTAGAAGAAAAAGTCTCGATTAAAAAATAAGCACAACTACAGTGCACAAAAGACACGAGAACAATAAAAATAATGCACTATATTGGAACAACAATATGTCTTTTGCCAAAATTTATACGCGAGGCCTGTTAGGCCTGCATGCACCTTTAATTGAAGTCGAAGTTCATGTCAGTTCTGGCATGCCTTCCCTCACCATTGTGGGGCTTCCTGAAGCCGCAGTCAGGGAAAGTAAGGATCGGGTTCGATCAGCTATTCTGAATAGCGGCTTTCAGTTTCCGACCAAACGCCTGACCATTAATCTGGCACCTGCCGATCTACCTAAAGATGGCTCACGTTTGGACTTGCCGATTGCGCTAGGAATTTTAGTGGCCTCAGGGCAGCTTCCAGAAAATTGCACAGATGACCTTGAATTTATTGGTGAACTGGCCCTAGATGGTCAATTGCGGCCTGTAACAGGAATCCTGAGTATTGCAATCGCCTGCCAGCAGGCACAGCATCAACTGATCTTGCCTAGTCCGAATGCTCAGGAAGCCTCTCAGCTTCCGGATTTTCAGGTATTTGCTGCCAATCATTTACAGGAAGTCTGTGCACATCTGGCTCAAGCAGAAACCTTGCCCCCGTTTAAGACCAGCCCATTAGATCAGCACTCTTTTTATAAATTTGATCTTGCGGATGTGAAAGGACAATTGCGACCACGACGTGCCTTGGAAATTGCAGCTGCAGGTGGCCATTCCCTGCTGTTACGCGGCCCACCTGGTACAGGTAAAACCTTATTAGCATCGCGCCTCGCCAGTATTTTACCTCCCTTAAATACTCAGGAAAATCTGGAAGTTGCTAGTATCTATTCAATTGCCAATGCCAATCATCCCTTTGGCCAGCGGCCATTTCGGGCACCGCATCATACTGCGTCTGCCATTGCACTGGTCGGCGGTGGCTCACATCCTAAACCTGGAGAGATCACACTGGCACATTTGGGCGTTTTATTTCTAGACGAACTGCCTGAGTTTGACCGCAAGGTTTTAGAAGTATTACGTCAGCCGCTTGAGTCCAAAGAAATTGTAATCTCACGTGCTTCCCGGCAAATTACTTTTCCAGCCAACTTTCAGTTGGTGGCAGCCATGAATCCCTGTCCATGCGGTTATGCATTTAATCAGGACAGCCGCTGTCAATGTTCACCTGAAAGCATCAAGCGTTATCAGAACCGGATTTCTGGTCCATTACTGGATCGGATTGACCTGCATATTGACGTACCACCTTTACAGGCACAGGAGTTACAGGACAATAAACCCGTCGAAAACTCTGAAACGGTCAGACAGCGCGTGATCACCGCCTATAATATTCAGATCGAACGGCAAAATGCCTTGAACATGAGTCTTAGTCCAAAGCAACTAGAACAATACGCCCCTCTCGATCCACCAGCTCAGAAAATGATTGAACTGGCTCAGCAGAAACTGAATTTGTCAGCACGAGGCTATCATCGGATTTTGCGTGTTGCCCGAACCATTGCCGATCTTAACCAAAGTCCAGATATTCAGACTGGGCACTTATCGGAAGCCTTGTCTTATCGCGGGCAGCAGCAGATTTAGAATATTAAAAAAGGCGACCTGAGATCCATTGCTGTCCCACAATTTTTCACAAGAGGAAGCTCAAATGAGCTTCCTCTTGTTTTATGGGTATTTTATCGGGTGAAAATAAAGCTTTTAAAGTTCTTCTTTCAAACAAATTCACTTGAATTATTCTGAGTAAACGTTGAACTGTCCAACCTGTTTTTCCTAAATGTTGAGCGAAACTCACCAATAAATAGGCGATCATCGCAATCCAGATTTGTGTCTGAATTGCGTTCCTGCTGCGGCCTAGAAACGCTTTTAATTTGAGATTCTGCTTAATCGCCTTAAAGAACAGCTCAACTTTCCAACGATCTTTATAAATCGCCGCAATGGTGGAGGCGGC